>NZ_JBFAMH010000013.1:0-201462 GCF_040656475.1 Streptomyces sp. NPDC049915 | reverse complement strand
CGGTTACATTTCGAACCCGGAAGCTAAGCCTTACAGCGCCGATGGTACTGCAGGGGGGACCCTGTGGGAGAGTAGGACGCCGCCGAACAATCATTCAAAGGGTTGGACCCAGAACTTCGGTTCCGAGTCCAACCCTTTTTTGTTTGCCGTCACTTGAGGTTCAGGTTCCGCATCGAGCATCGGTGGCATGGGTGCTGCTGCAATGCTCAGGGCCGCCGGCATAGGCGTCGGTGACGAGGTCGTCGTGCCGGCCTTCGGGAACGCGGAGGTCGCCGGTGCGGTGACCCTGGCCGGCGCGCTGCCGGTGTTCGCCGACATAGACCCGGTGACGTACTGCCTGGACACGGCCGCGGTCGAGGCGGCCCTGACTCCGCGGACCGCAGCCGTCGTTGTCGTACACCGCTTCGGGCGGGTGGCCGAGCTCGGGGCGCTGCGTGCGCTCGGGCAGCGGCACGGGCTGCTCGTGCTGGAACAGGCGGAGTCGGAGGCGCCGTACGACGAGGTCGCGCAGCGGCGAGAGCGGGCGGCCTATCTCGATGCCCGGCTGCGGGGGGTGTTGGTCCCCGACGGCGGTGACGGGCACACCTACCAGCAGTACGTCGTGCGGGTGCCGGGCAATGGGCGGCCAGATCGCGACGCTTTCGCCCGGGCCGTACGGGCCAAAGGCGTTGACTGCCGGGTGCCCGTGAAGACGCCGGTGCACCGGCTGCCGGAGTTCCGGCGGTGCGTGTCCTTGCCGGTGACCGAACGGGCCGCCGACGAGACGCTTGCGCTGCCGGTCGACGCCGGACTCACGAAACGGGACATGCAGCGCATTGTGGGTGCCTGTAATGCGCTCGGTGGGCTGCTTGCTCCGGCCTTCTGAACGAGTTTGGGAATCCCGACTCGATCAGGGTATGATTCTTTCCGTTGCCGCGAGGGAAACCTCGAAAAAGTGACAAGCCCCTATAGCTCAGTCGGCAGAGCGTCTCCATGGTAAGGAGAAGGTCAACGGTTCGATTCCGTTTGGGGGCTCCATGAGAAAAGCCCCCCGCCCGATGGGCGGGGGGCTTTTTCGTGTTCACTCCACGTTCAGTCCTTGTGCGGTTCCGGCACCCGCATCGCCAGGATGGCCATGTCGTCCGACGGGGCGTCCGAGGCAAAGCGCTCCACCGCCCGCATGATGCGTGCGGCGACCGCGCCGGCGGTCAGGCCCGTGCAGGTGGTCAGGACGTCGGCGAGGCCGTCGTCGCCGAGCATGCGGGTGCCCTCGCGGCGTTCCGTAACGCCGTCCGTGACGCAGAGCAGGACGTCACCCGGATCCAGCGTGACCGTCTGCTCGTACAGCTCCAGGTCCTCCATGACGCCCAGCAGCGGCTGGGGTTCGGCGGCCGCCTCCACCGTGCCGTCCTGGCGCAGGCGCAGCGGGAGCGGGTGGCCGGCGCAGACCACCTTCAGCTCGGCGCTGCCGTCCTCCTGCGGGCGCATCTCGCCGTACAGGAGGGTCAGGAAGCGGCTGCGGGCGCCCTCGTCGAGGATCGCGGAGTTCAGGCGCTCCAGGACGGCCGGGCCGCTCAGGCCCTCGCGCGCCAGCAGGCGCAGGGCGTGCCGGGCGAGGCCGGTGACGGCGGCGGCGTTCGGGCCGGTGCCGCAGACGTCGCCGATGGCGAAGCCGTAGGCGCCGTCGCTGATCGGGAACAGGTCGTAGAAGTCGCCGCCGACCTCGTTGCCCTCGCCGGCCGCGCGGTAGATGACCTCGACCTCGACGCCGTCGATGTGCGGCAGCTCCGGCGGCAGGAGGCTGCGCTGGAGGGACTGGCTGATGGCCGTGCGCTCCGAGTACAGGCGGGCGTTGTCCAGGGCCAGGGCGGCCCGGCGGCTCAAGTCCTCGGCCAGTTCCAGGATTTCCTGGCGGAAGTGCTCGTCGGTGGGCTTGCCCAGGGTGAGCATGCCGATGACGCGGTTGCGGGCGACCAGCGGCAGCACGACCGTCTCGCCGCCGAGCGCGGAGGCCACGGCGAGCGTGGGGCCCATGCCGGAGGCGATCTGGCGGATGGGGCCGCCGGTCAGGCCGAGGCTGCGCATGGAGCTCCGCAGGGCCGCCTGGTGGGCGGTCTCGCCGGGGGTCGTCCAGACGCGCGCGCCGGGGGTGGGCACCGGATCCGGCGGGGCGATCTTCGACAGCAACGACTTGATGCCGTCGATGAGTTCCTCGTCCTCGTGCAGGACGTACGACAGATAGGGCTCGGAGGCCTGGTCGGCGATCGTGTAGACCGCGCACCAGGTGGCCAGCGTCGGGACCGTCATCTGGGCCATGAGGGCGAGGGTCTGGTCGCGGTCCAGGGTGCCGGCGAGAAGGTCGGAGGCCTCGACCAGGAAGCTCAGCGAGCCGCGGCGCAGGCGTTCCAGCTCGCCCAGGCGGGCCGACTCGACGGCCAGCGCGATGCGGTCGGCGGCGAACTGCAGCCGCAGCGCCTCTTCGTTGGAGTAGCGGCCCGGGGCCTCGGCGGCGACGCCGAGGGAGCCGGTGAGGCGGCCCTCGACCTTGAGCGGGACGGTGACGACGGAGCGCATGCCGGTGCCGTTCAGCAGGGGAACGGCGCCGGGGACGGCCGTGAGGTCCTCGTGGACGGCCGGCATGCGGGCGGAGCCGTAGCGGCCGGGACCGGCCTCCACGGGCACGCGCGCGAAGCGCTGGCGGGCGGAGGGCAGCCCGGTGGAGGCGCGGACCTCCAGCTCGGTCTCGTCGTCGGTGGCGAGCAGCAGGAAGGCGGAGTCGCCGTCGAGCATGTCGCGGGCGCGTTCGACGGTGCGCTGGAGGAGGCCGTCGAGGTCGTCGGGCGCGGGGGAGCCGATGAAGGCGTCGAACGGGTCGTTGCTCTGGCCGTCGGCGGATGTGGCGGTGTCCGTGGCGGGAGCGCGCGAGGGCGTCTGCAGTACGGCGCGTTCGTGGTCGCGGACCAGGAGGCAGATCGTGGAGGGCTCGCCGGAGGTGTCACGGATGCGCAGGTGGGAGGCGTAGACGGGGGTGACGCGGCCGTCGGCGCAGCGGATGCCGTAGCTGCCCTCCCAGCGGGAGAGCCGGAGGGCCTCGGCGATGCCGGTGCTGGTGCCGGGGGTCTGCGGCCAGGCGGCGAGGTCGGTGAGGGGCTTGCCGGTGACCTGGTCGGCGGCGTACCCGAAGAGTTCCTCGGCGTCCTCGTTCCAGGTGCTGATCGCGCCGCCGCGGTCGATCTGGACGACGGCGACGCGGATCCGGCCGTCGGCGACGGGCAGCAACTCGGCCGGCAGGGCGGGACCGGCGGTGCGGGTGCCGACGGGGCGCGCGGGCAGGTCGAGCTGGAACCAGACGTTCTTGTGGGTGGGCGAGTACTCCACGCCCCAGCGGCCGGCCAGCGCCGCGCACAGCTGGAGCCCGCGGCCGCCCTCGCGGTCGGGGCTGCCCATGGTGACGGCGGCGCTCTGGACGGGGATCTCCCGCTCGGGGTAGCGGTCGGACACCTCGATGCGGACGCCGTTCTCCGTGCGCAGGCACAGCACGTCGGCGTGGGTGCCGGCGTGGACCACGGCGTTGGTCACCAGTTCGCTGGTCAGGACGACCGCGTCGTCCACGATGTCCGCGAATCCCCAGCCCTGGAGGGTGTCGCGGACGAAGGAGCGAGCGGTCGCGACCGATCGCCCGACGGGCTCGAAGCTGGCAGCCGCGCGCGCGGTGATCACGAAACTCCTCGGCCGGTCGTCGACGTGCTGGGCTGCCCCGTGGTCGGGCTCGCTCCGCTGGTGCGGCGGGCGCGCGCTCGTCGGCCGGGGTTCCGGGGGTTGTGCCCCCGGGATCAGTCCGGTGGTCATGTCTGCGGCCGCCCCTCCGATGCCCGCTCGTACTCGTGCCACCGCCCAGGCCGGACGGATCGGTGCGGCTGGACAGCCGCATGCAAGGGTACTTACCTTCCCCGTCCATGCGGATGCCGGTCAGCAGTGTTTCCGTCCAGAGGGTGTGCGGACGATGTGCGAAGCTGCCGAACTGTTATGGCCTGGTTCGGCGAGGGTGAAACACTGGGCAGGCTCCCGGTGAAGGTCCGGGCAGGCCGAGTGTCGTCCGGCCAGAGCGGGCAGCAGCCCGTTCGTGTGGTCTGCCGGCAACGGGCTGACACACCCGGTGGCACCTGGTACGCCGGAACGGCGGGACCGGGGCACTACGAGCACGGCAGTAACGGTCGATCCCTGCGGGAGGGACACAGTGGAGTCTGGCGCAGCGACGCGGGGCACGAAGACGCGCGCGAAGAACCAGCGCCCATCGCGGGGCGGGACGACCGTGGTGGACACAGCTGCCCTGAACCGGCTCCTGGCGGCTCTGGTGTCCATGCGGGACGGGAACTTCCGCAAGCGGCTCACGGTGTCCGGGGACGGCGTGATGTCGGAGATCGCGGCCGTGTTCAACGAGGTGGCCGACCGCAATCTGCATCTGACGGGTGAGCTGTCGCGGGTGCGGCGCATGGTGGGACGTGAGGGAAAACTCACGGAACGGCTGGAGACGGGTGCCTGCGAGGGCTCCTGGGCGGCCGCCATCGACGCCTCCAACGACCTGGTCGACGATCTCGTACGGCCCGTCTCCGAGGTCAGCCGGGTGCTGTCGGCGGTGGCGGAGGGCGATCTGTCGCCCCGCATGGAGCTGCGCACCCAGGCGCCGGAAGGGCCCGGGCATCCGCTGCGCGGGGAGTTCCTGAAGGTCTCGCGGACTGTCAACAACCTTGTCGATCAGCTGTCGACGTTCACCGACGAGGTCACGCGGGTGGCCAGCGAGGTGGGCACCGAGGGCAAGCTCGGCGGGCAGGCACGCGTGCGTGGCCTGTCGGGCTCCTGGAAGGACCTGACGGACTCCGTCAACACGATGGCCTCCCGGCTCACCGCGCAGGTGCGGGACATCGCCCTGGTGACGACGGCGGTCGCCAAGGGTGATCTGTCACGCAAGGTGACCGTGCACGTGGCCGGCGAGATGCTGGAGCTGAAGAACACCGTCAACACGATGGTCGACCAGCTCTCCGCGTTCTCCTCGGAGGTGACGCGGGTCGCGCGTGAGGTGGGCACCGAGGGCATCCTGGGCGGCCAGGCGCAGGTGCCCGGCGTGGACGGGGTGTGGAAGGAGCTGACCGACTCCGTCAACACGATGGCAGGAAACCTCACTGCCCAGGTGCGCGGGATCTCCGAGGTGACCACGGCGGTCGCCAGCGGTGATCTGTCGCGGAAGGTGACGGTTCCGGCGCGCGGTGAGGTCGCGCAGCTCGCCGACACGATCAACCAGATGACCGAGACACTGCGGATCTTCGCCGACGAGGTCACGCGCGTGGCCAACGAGGTGGGTGCCGAGGGGCGGCTCGGCGGGCAGGCGAACGTGCCGGGCGCGGCGGGCACGTGGAAGGACCTGACGGACTCCGTCAACACCGTCTTCAGGAACCTGACGACGCAGGTGCGGGACATCGCGGCCGTGACGACGGCGGTCGCCAACGGTGATCTGTCGCAGAAGGTCACCGTGGACGTGGCCGGCGAGATGCTGGAGCTGAAGAACACCGTCAACGGGATGGTGGACCAGCTGCAGGCGTTCGGTGCCGAGGTCACGCGCGTGGCGCGGGAGATCGGTGTCGAGGGTGAGCTCGGCGGTCAGGCGCAGGTGCCGGGGGCGGCGGGGACCTGGAAGGACCTGACGGACTCGGTGAACACCGCGTTCCGCAACCTCACCGGGCAGGTGCGCAACATCGCCCAGGTGACGACGGCGGTGGCCAACGGTGATCTGTCGCAGAAGGTCACCGTGGACGTCTCCGGCGAGATGCTCCAGCTGAAGAACACCGTGAACACGATGGTGGACCAGCTGTCGTCGTTCGCCGACCAGGTGACGCGCATGGCGCGGGACGTGGGCACCGAGGGCCGGCTCGGCGGTCAGGCCCGCGTGGACGGCGTCTCGGGCACCTGGAAGGAGCTGACCGACTCCGTCAACTTCATGGCCGGCAACCTCACCTCGCAGGTGCGGCAGATCGCCCAGGTGACGACGGCGGTGGCGCGCGGTGATCTGTCGCAGAAGATCGACGTGGACGCGCGCGGCGAGATCCTGGAGCTGAAGAACACCATCAACACGATGGTCGACCAGCTGTCCGCCTTCGCCGACCAGGTGACCCGGGTGGCCCGCGAGGTGGGCACCGACGGGCGTCTGGGCGGTCAGGCGCAGGTGCCCGGTGTGGCCGGCGTGTGGCGGGATCTGACCGATTCCGTGAACGGAATGGCAGGAAACCTCACCGCCCAGGTGCGCAACATCGCGCAGGTGGCCACGGCGGTGGCGCGCGGTGACCTCTCCCAGAAGATCACCGTGGACGCGCGCGGGGAGATCCTGGAGCTGAAGAACACCCTGAACACGATGGTCGACCAGCTGTCGTCGTTCGCCCAGGAGGTCACGCGCGTGGCCCGTGAGGTGGGCACCGAGGGCATCCTCGGCGGCCAGGCGGAGGTGCAGGGCGTCTCCGGTACCTGGAAGGACCTCACGCAGTCCGTGAACGGCATGGCCAACAACCTGACCCTTCAGGTGCGGTCCATCGCCGAGGTCACCACCGCCGTCGCCAAGGGCGACCTGTCGAAGAAGATCACCGTCGACGCCAAGGGCGAGATCCTCGAGCTGGTGACGACCGTCAACACGATGGTGGACCAGCTGTCGTCGTTCGCCGAGCAGGTGACCCGGGTGGCCCGCGAGGTGGGTACCGAGGGCATCCTGGGCGGCCAGGCGCACGTGCCGGGTGTGACGGGCATCTGGAAGGACCTCAGCGACAACGTCAACCTGATGGCGAAGAACCTGACCACCCAGGTGCGCAACATCTCCCAGGTGTCGGCGGCGGTCGCCAACGGTGACCTGACGCGTCAGGTCACCATCGAGGCGCGCGGTGAGGTCGCGCAGCTCGCCGACACCATCAACACGATGGTGAAGACGCTGAGTTCGTTCGCCGAGCAGGTCACCAAGGTGGCCCGTGAGGTGGGCACGGACGGCATCCTGGGCGGTCAGGCGCACGTACCGGGTGTGGCCGGCACGTGGAAGGACCTCACCGAGTCGGTGAACCAGATGGCGTCCAACCTGACCGGTCAGGTGCGCAACATCGCCCTGGTCACCACCGCGATCGCCAAGGGCGACCTGAGCAAGAAGATCGACATCGACGCCCGCGGCGAGATCCTCGAGCTGAAGACGACGATCAACACGATGGTCGACCAGCTCTCCAGCTTCGCCGAGGAGGTCACGCGCGTGGCCCGCGAGGTGGGCACCGAGGGGCAGCTCGGCGGCCAGGCACGCGTGCGTGACGTCGACGGCACCTGGCGCGACCTGACCGAGTCCGTGAACGAGATGGCAGGAAACCTCACCCGGCAGGTGCGGGCCATCGCGCGCGTGGCGACCGCGGTGACCCGCGGCGACCTGAACCTGAAGATCGACGTGGATGCGTCCGGCGAGATCCAGGAGCTGCAGGACTACATCAACAAGATGATCGCCAACCTGCGCGACACCACGATCGCCAACAAGGAGCAGGACTGGCTGAAGGGCAACCTGGCGCGCATCTCGGCGCTGATGCAGGGCCGGCGCGACCTGGAGGACGTGGCCTCGCTGATCATGAGCGAGCTGACCCCGGTGGTCTCCGCGCAGCACGGCGCGTTCTTCGTCGCCATGCCGCTGATGGAGGGCAAGGACGTCTCCGGCGGCGAGGACGACTACGAGCTGCGCATGCTCGGGTCGTACGGCTACTCGATGGGCTCCATGCCGACGTCGTTCCGGCCCGGTGAGGCGCTGGTGGGCACGGCCGCCGAGGAGAAGCGCACGATCCTCGTGGAGAACGCGCCCAGCGGCTATCTGAAGATCTCCTCCGGGCTCGGTGAGGCGCCGCCCGCGCAGGTGATCGTGTTGCCGGTGCTGTTCGAGGGCAAGGTGCTCGGCGTGATCGAGCTGGCGTCGTTCACGGCGTTCACGCAGATCCAGAAGGACTTCCTGAACCAGATCGCAGAGATGATCGCGACCAGCGTCAACACCATCTCCGTCAACACCAAGACCGAGCAGCTGCTGAAGCAGTCGCAGGAGCTGACCGAGCAACTGCGCGAGCGGTCGGCGGAGTTGGAGCAGCGGCAGAAGGCGCTTCAGGCGTCCAACGCCGAACTGGAGGAGAAGGCCGAGCTGCTGGCGCGGCAGAACCGCGACATCGAGGTGAAGAACACCGAGATCGAGGAGGCGCGGCAGGTCCTGGAGGAGCGCGCCGAGCAGCTCGCGGTGTCGATGCGGTACAAGAGCGAGTTCCTCGCCAACATGTCGCACGAGCTGCGTACGCCGCTGAACTCGCTGCTGATCCTGGCCAAGCTGCTCGCGGACAACGCCGAGGGCAACCTGTCGCCGAAGCAGGTGGAGTTCGCCGAGACGATTCACGGCGCCGGCTCCGACCTGCTGCAGCTGATCAACGACATCCTGGACCTGTCGAAGGTCGAGGCGGGCAAGATGGACGTCTCGCCCACGCGGATCGCGCTGGTGCAGCTCGTGGACTACGTGGAGGCCACCTTCCGGCCGCTGACCGCCGAGAAGGGCCTGGACCTGTCGGTGCGGGTCTCGCCGGAGCTTCCCGCCACGCTGCACACCGACGAGCAGCGGCTGCTGCAGGTGCTGCGCAACCTGCTGTCGAACGCGGTGAAGTTCACCGACTCCGGTTCGGTGGAGCTGGTGATCCGTCCGGCCGGCGCCGACGTGCCGCAGTCCATCCGCGAGCAGTTGCTCGAGGTCGGCTCGCTGACCAGCCCGGACGAGCCGCTGATCGCGTTCTCGGTGACCGACACCGGTATCGGCATCGCGGCCAGCAAGATGCGGGTGATCTTCGAGGCGTTCAAGCAGGCCGACGGCACCACCAGCCGCAAGTACGGCGGTACGGGCCTCGGGCTGTCGATCTCGCGGGAGATCGCGCAGCTGCTCGGCGGTGAGATCCACGCGCAGAGCGAGCCGGGGCGCGGTTCGACGTTCACGCTGTACCTGCCGCTGCACATGAGCGAGCTGCCGCCGCAGGGCTACCAGCAGGCCGCGCCGGCGCTCGGGGGCGGCGAGCGGGCGGCGTCGCACAACGGAGCCCGGGAGCTGTCGGGTCCGGACTTCGAGACGCCGGCCGAGGTGAAGTCGTATCACGAGACCCAGAACGGTGCCGCGGCGCTCTTCCGGCGCCGCCGCCGGGCCGCGTCCGCGGCGCTCGAACAGCGCCCGGCCGCCCAGCCCGAGCAGTGGTCCGGGGCGGCGTCCGGTGCGTCCGGGGTCTCGGGTAGCGAGCACGAGGGGGCGCCGCAGCCGCACCGGGGCATCCGCTTCGGTGGCCAGAAAGTGCTGATCGTCGACGACGACATCCGTAACGTCTTCGCGCTGACGAGCGTCCTGGAGCAGCACGGGCTGTCGGTGCTGTACGCGGAGAACGGCCGCGAGGGCATCGAGGTGCTGGAGCAGCACGAGGACGTGGCGGTCGTCCTGATGGACATCATGATGCCCGAGATGGACGGGTACGCGACGACCACGGCGATCCGCAGGATGCCGCAGTTCTCCGGGCTGCCGATCATCGCGCTCACCGCGAAGGCGATGAAGGGCGACCGGGAGAAGGCCATCGAGTCGGGCGCGTCCGACTACGTCACCAAGCCGGTCGACCCCGATCACCTGCTGTCCGTGATGGAGCAGTGGATGCGCGGGGAATGATCGGTGACGTTCACCGGGAGCCGCTGACGCACGGTGCGCGTGGCCGTGTAGAAGTACGGGATTCGGGGAACCTTCTGGTCTCCCACTACGTTTCTGCTACGTGCACAGTGACATCGCGGTGACAGGGTGTGGCGACAGGCGGGGTGCAGCTACGATGACCGGCACGAGGACGGACGGCGCAAGGGAGTCGTCCAGTGGGGCGGCGCCCGGTGCTTCCCCAAGTCCTGCGGACAGGGGAGGCCCCAAGCCGGGGCGAGGAGGACGGGCCATGGTGCAGAAGGCCAAGATCCTCCTGGTCGATGACCGGCCGGAGAATCTGCTGGCGCTGGAGGCGATCCTCTCTGCGCTCGATCAGACGCTGGTGCGGGCATCGTCCGGGGAGGAAGCACTCAAAGCACTGCTCACGGACGACTTCGCGGTCATTCTGCTGGACGTCCAGATGCCGGGCATGGACGGGTTCGAGACGGCCGCGCACATCAAGCGGCGGGAGCGGACCCGGGACATCCCGATCATCTTCCTCACCGCGATCAACCACGGCCCCCACCACACCTTCCGCGGCTACGCGGCGGGTGCGGTCGACTACATCTCCAAGCCCTTCGACCCGTGGGTGCTGCGCGCCAAGGTCTCCGTGTTCGTCGAGCTGTACATGAAGAACTGCCAGCTGCGTGAGCAGGCGTCGCTGCTGCGGCTTCAGTTGGAGGGCGGCGGCAAGGGCGGTGTGGCCGGCAAGGAGTCGGCCGGGCTGCTCGCCGAGCTGTCCGCGCGGCTCGCCGCCGTCGAGGAGCAGGCGGAGGCGCTGTCCAAACAGCTGGACGAGGAGTCGGCCGACGCGGCCGCGGTCGCCACGGCGGCCCACCTGGAGCGCAAACTCACCGGGCTGCGCAGGGCCCTGGACGCCCTGGAGCCGGGCACCGGCAGCGGCGGCTCCCCGGTGCCCTCGCAGGGCTGACGCCGCACGGGGTGCGAACGACGCGTGCGGTACGCCCAGTTGCGTATGAGCGCGCGTCAGCTCCCCCCGGTGTCGGGTGGGTCGTTCCGCTTGCCGTCAAGCACGTCGGCTTCCCTGCTGTCTGCGGCGACACGAACGGGTGAAGCAGTGGGCACACGTGTCCGCTGACGTCTCCACCGGTAACCTCACACCCATGGCCTCACGTCCCTCCGCAGCCAAGAAGCCGCCCGCGAAGAAGGCGGCCGCTCCCGCGAAGGCTCCGGCGAGGAAGGCCGCCGCGAAGAAGGCCCCGGCCAAGAAGGCGCCCGCCAGGAAGGCCGTGGCGAAGAAGCCCGCGCCCAGACCGGCGCCCAACCCCACCGGGGGCGTGTACCGGGTCGTGCGCGCGCTCTGGCTCGGCGTGGCGCACGCCGTCGGCGCCGTCTTCCGCGGCATAGGGCAAGGAGCGAAGAACCTCGATCCCGCCCACCGCAAGGACGGCACCGCGCTGCTGCTGCTCGGTATCGCGCTGATCGTCGCCGCCGGCACCTGGGCCGACCTGAAGGGCCCGGTCGGCGACCTGGTCGAGATCCTGGTGACCGGTGCGTTCGGCCGGCTGGACCTGCTGGTGCCGCTGCTGCTCGGCGCGATCGCGGTGCGCTTCATCCGCCACCCCGAGCAGCAGGACGCCAACGGCCGGATCGTGATCGGGCTGTCCGCGCTGGTCATCGGCGTGCTCGGCCAGGTCCACATCGCCTGCGGCTCGCCCGCCCGCAGCGGCGGCATGCAGGCCATAAGGGACGCCGGCGGCCTCATCGGCTGGGCGGCGGCCACCCCGCTGACGTACACCATGACCGAGGTCCTCGCCGTGCCCCTGCTGGTGCTGCTGACCATCTTCGGGCTGTTGGTGGTCACGGCGACCCCGGTCAACGCGATCCCGCAGCGGCTGCGGCAGCTCGGCGTGCGGCTGGGCATCCTGCCCGACCCGGTGGGCGACGAGTACGACGAGTACGCCGAATACAGCGACGACGACGAACGCTACGACGAGCAGTGGCGCGAGGCACTGCCCGCGCGCCCCCGCCGGCGCTCGAGCGCCCCTCAGGGACACGACCCCGACAGCGCCGAGCAGCAAGCCCTCGCCCGGCGCCGGGGCCGCCCGCGCCGCTCCGCCGTGCCGCAGCCCGCCCCTGACCGGCAGCTGGACGCCGTGGACTTCGCCGCCGCTGCCGCCGCCGACCTCGACGGCGCGGTCCTGCACGGCATGCCGCCCTCGCCGATCGTCGCCGACCTGACCCAGGGCGTGCGCATCGGCGACCGCGAGGACACCACCCCGACTCCCACGCCTGCCCCCGCGCCGGCGTCCACCCCGGTTCCGGCCGCGCGGCCCCAGCCGGGCAAGCGCACCCCGCCGCCGGAACCGGAAGAGACGAAGTCCGCGGTCCCCGACCTCACCAAGGCGCCGCCGAGCAAGCCGCGCGACCTGCCGCCGCGTGCCGAGCAGCTCCAGCTGTCCGGCGACATCACCTACGCGCTGCCCTCCCTCGACCTGCTCACCCGTGGCGGCCCCGGCAAGGCGCGCAGCGCGGCCAACGACGCCATCGTCGAGTCGCTGACCACCGTCTTCACCGAGTTCAAGGTCGACGCGCGCGTCACCGGCTTCACGCGCGGCCCGACGGTCACCCGCTACGAGGTCGAGCTGGGCCCGGCCGTCAAGGTCGAGCGGATCACCGCTCTCACCAAGAACATCGCCTACGCAGTGGCCAGCCCGGACGTGCGGATCATCAGCCCCATCCCGGGCAAGTCCGCGGTCGGCATCGAGATTCCGAACACCGACCGGGAGATGGTCAACCTCGGCGACGTACTGCGTCTCGCGGAGTCCGCGGAGGACGACGACCCGATGCTGGTCGCCTTCGGCAAGGACGTCGAGGGCGGGTACGTCATGCACTCGCTGGCGAAGATGCCGCACATGCTGGTGGCCGGCGCCACCGGCTCCGGCAAGTCGTCCTGCATCAACTGCCTGATCACCTCGGTGATGATGCGCGCGACCCCGGAGGACGTGCGGATGATCCTCGTCGACCCCAAGCGGGTCGAGCTGACCGCATACGAGGGCATCCCGCACCTGATCACGCCGATCATCACCAACCCCAAGCGGGCCGCCGAGGCGCTGCAGTGGGTCGTGCGCGAGATGGACATGCGCTACGACGACCTCGCGGCGTACGGCTACCGGCACATCGACGACTTCAACCGTGCCGTGCGCGAGGGCAAGGTCAAGGCGCCCGAGGGCAGCGAGCGGGAGCTGCAGCCCTACCCGTACCTACTGGTGATCGTCGACGAGCTGGCCGACCTGATGATGGTCGCGCCGCGCGACGTCGAGGACGCGATCGTGCGCATCACGCAGCTCGCGCGCGCCGCCGGCATCCATCTGGTGCTCGCCACCCAGCGCCCGTCCGTCGACGTCGTCACCGGCCTGATCAAGGCGAACGTGCCCTCGCGGCTGGCGTTCGCCACCTCCTCGCTGGCCGACAGCCGCGTCATCCTGGACCAGCCGGGCGCGGAGAAGCTGATCGGCAAGGGCGACGGGCTGTTCCTGCCGATGGGCGCGAACAAGCCGACCCGTATGCAGGGCGCGTTCGTGACCGAGGAAGAGGTCGCTGTCGTCGTCCAGCACTGCAAGGACCAGATGACGCCGGTCTTCCGGGACGACGTCGTCGTCGGGACCAAGCAGAAGAAGGAGATCGACGAGGACATCGGCGACGACCTGGACCTGCTGTGCCAGGCGGCCGAACTGGTGGTCTCCACGCAGTTCGGGTCGACGTCCATGCTCCAGCGCAAGCTGCGGGTCGGCTTCGCCAAGGCGGGCCGGCTGATGGACCTGATGGAGTCGCGCAACATCGTCGGCCCCAGCGAGGGCTCCAAGGCACGGGACGTGCTGGTGAAGCCGGACGAGCTGGACGGGGTGCTGGCGGTGCTCCGGGGTGAGTCCGAGGGGTAGGCCGATCGCGGAGAGGCTCGGGATGCGGAGGCTCGTCCGGCGGGAGAGGTTTGGGGCCCGGCGGTTCACCCTCGGGTACGACGTCGACCGCGAGGGTGCATCCGCCGGGGAGGGACAACGGGCGCGATGGTGCACCCGTCGGGGACGGACGCGGCGTCCGGCGGCTCGTCCGCCGGGCAGGGCGTCGGGTCCGGCGGCTCACCCGCTGGGGAGGAATGCGGGTCACGGGCTCGTCCGGACGAGTGGGAGTGGTTCCGGCGGCTCACCCGTGTGGATGGTCCGTGACTCACCCGTTAGAGAACGCCGGGCAACCGTTTCCCTTTGACACACGTCAAGTTGAGCGAGAGGACGGGTAGGGGTTTCATCATGGGCCCCGCGCCCGTCCCGTCATCGGCGTGACCGGCCATTCCGATGGCGTACAAAGTCCTACCGCCCGGTTGCCCCACCCTTTCGTACCCCCCCTAGACTGAACCTCCAGCACAGGTGGCTACACGCTCGAAAGGCGCCCCCGTGTCCCTCGGCAACTCCCCTGAAGACGAGCGTCCCTTCGAAGACGGTCGCGAGGAAGCCGGCCTCTCCGTCGGCCGTGCCCTGCAGCAGGCCCGTATCGCCGCCGGACTGACCGTCGACGACGTCAGCAACGCCACCCGGGTCCGTATCGCGATCGTCCACGCGATCGAGGCGGACAACTTCGCCCCCTGTGGCGGGGACGTCTACGCCCGCGGTCACATCCGGACCCTGGCCAGGGCCGTCCACCTCGATCCCGAACCCCTGGTCGCCCAGTACGACGCCGACCACGGCGGGCGCCCTGCTCCCACGCCCGCGGCGCCCCTCTTCGAGGCGGAACGTATCCGCCCCGAGCGGCGCGGGCCGAACTGGACCGCGGCGATGGTCGCCGCGATCGTCGTCGTGATCGGTTTCGTCGGCTTCACCTTCGTCAAGGGCGGCGACGACAGCGGCGCGGGGCAGCAGGTCGCCGAGGGCTCCGAGGCCGCGACCAGCGCGCCCGCCGCGCCGAAGCCGACCAAGAACAAGCCCGCCGACCAGAAGCCGGAGCCCTCCGACAGCGCCATCGCCGCCGCGCCCCAGGACAAGGTGACCGTCCAGGTCACCGCGACCGACGGGCGCAGCTGGATCTCGGCCAAGGACCACAACGGCCGGCTGCTCTTCGACGGCCTGCTCAAGCAGGGCGAGTCCAAGACCTTCCAGGACAACGCCAAGGTCAACCTCGTCCTCGGTGACGCGGGCGCGATCCAGCTCTACGTCAACGGCAAGAAGATCGAGGACGACTTCCAGCCGGGCGCGGTGGAGCGTCTGACGTACACCAAGGGCGACCCGCAGGTCGGGTAGCAAGGGCACGGCACGGAAGCGGAACGGAAGGGGCGGGCCAAGATCGGCCAGCCCCTTCGACATGGGGTGTCGGTGGGACGAAGTAGTCTTGAGCCCATGCCTGAACGCCGTACCGTCGCACTCGTCACCCTTGGCTGCGCCCGTAACGAGGTGGACTCGGAGGAGCTCGCAGGCCGTTTGGAGGCGGACGGCTGGCAGCTCGTGGAGGACGCCTCGGACGCCGACGTCGCCGTCGTGAACACCTGCGGCTTCGTCGACGCCGCCAAGAAGGACTCCGTGGACGCCCTCCTGGAGGCCAACGATCTCAAGGGTCACGGCAGAACGCAGGCCGTCGTGGCGGTCGGCTGCATGGCCGAGCGGTACGGCAAGGAACTCGCCGAGGCGCTGCCCGAGGCCGACGGTGTGCTCGGCTTCGACGACTACGCCGACATCTCCGGCCGCCTCCAGACGATCCTCAGCGGCGGTCACGTCGCCGCGCACACCCCGCGCGACCGGCGCAAGCTGCTGCCGATCAGCCCGGCCGAGCGCCAGGAGTCGGCCGCCGCGGTGGCCCTGCCCGGGCACGGCCCGGCCGACCTGCCCGAGGGCGTCGCTCCGGCCTCCGGCCCGCGCTCCCCGCTGCGCCGGCGTCTGGACGGCTCCCCGGTGGCCTCCGTCAAGCTCGCCTCCGGCTGCGACCGGCGCTGCTCCTTCTGCGCCATCCCGTCCTTCCGCGGCTCCTTCATCTCGCGCCGCCCGAGCGACGTGCTGAACGAGACGCGCTGGCTGGCGGAGCAGGGCGTGAAGGAGATCATGCTGGTCTCCGAGAACAACACCTCCTACGGCAAGGACCTCGGCGACATCCGTCTGCTGGAGTCGCTGCTGCCCGAGCTGGCCGAGGTCGACGGCATCGAGCGGGTGCGCGTCAGCTACCTCCAGCCGGCCGAGATGCGCCCCGGCCTGATCGACGTGCTGACCTCGACCCCGAAGATCGCCCCCTACTTCGACCTGTCCTTCCAGCACTCCGCGCCCGACGTGCTGCGCGCGATGCGCCGCTTCGGCGACACCGACCGCTTCCTCGAGCTGCTCGACACCATCCGCAGCAAGGCCCCCGAAGCGGGCGTGCGCTCCAACTTCATCGTCGGCTTCCCCGGCGAGTCGGAGGCCGACCTGGCCGAGCTGGAGCGCTTCCTGAACGGCGCGCGGCTGGACGCGATCGGCGTCTTCGGCTACTCCGACGAGGACGGCACCGAAGCGGCGACGTACGACAACAAGCTCGACGAGGACGTCGTCGCCGAGCGACTGGCGCGGGTGTCCCGGCTGGCCGAGGAACTCGTCTCCCAGCGCGCCGAGGAGCGCGTTGGCGAAACCGTGCACGTGCTGGTCGAGTCCGTCGACGAGGAAGAGGGCGTGTACGGCCGGGCGGCGCACCAGGCGCCCGAGACGGACGGCCAGGTGCTGCTCACGAGCGGCGAAGGCCTGAGCGTCGGTCGTATGGTCGAGGCGAAGGTGGTCGGTACGGAAGGTGTCGACCTGGTGGCCGAGCCGCTGGCGTGTCCTGAGGAGGCGGGCAGATGACGGGTGTCCCGGCGTCGTCCGCCGCGGGCGGCTCCTCCCAGGCGAAGGGGGCGCCGGTGCCGTCCGGCTCGGACGCCTCCGGCGCATCGGCGGGCGCCCGCCCGCCGCGCGGCGGCAAGATCGCCGCTGCCGCCGTCAACCAGGCGAGCGTGTGGAATGTCGCCAATCTGCTGACCATGCTCCGGCTGCTGCTCGTGCCGGGCTTCGTCGCGCTCATGCTGGCCGACGGCGGGTACGACCCGGCGTGGCGGTCGCTGGCCTGGGCCGCCTTCGCCGTCGCCATGATCACCGACCTGTTCGACGGGCATCTGGCGCGCACCTACAACCTCGTCACCGACTTCGGGAAGATCGCCGACCCCATCGCCGACAAGGCGATCATGGGAGCGGCGCTGATCTGTCTGTCCGGTCTCGGTGATCTGCCGTGGTGGGTGACGGGTGTGATTCTCGGCCGGGAACTCGGCATCACGCTGCTGCGTTTTCTGGTCATTCGCTATGGCGTCATCCCGGCCAGCCGGGGCGGCAAGCTGAAGACGCTCACCCAGGGCGTCGCCGTCGGCATGTACGTGCTGGCGCTCACGGGGTGGCTGGCCACCCTGAGGTTCTGGGTGATGGCCGCGGCAGTCGTTTTGACTGTGGTGACCGGTCTGGACTACATCAGACAGGCCATTGTCCTGCGCCGGCAGGGAATCGCCGAGCGTCAGTCGGCGTTGGAGGAGAGGGAAGCGTGACTTTCCCGGCCATCGACGTGGTGCGACTACTGACGGTGAGGGGCGAGTCCCTGGCAGTCGCCGAGTCGCTGACCGGCGGGCTGGTGGCGGCGGAGATCACCGCGGTGCCCGGGGCGTCCAAGGCGTTCCGCGGCTCGGTGACGGCGTACGCCACCGCGCTCAAGCAGGAGCTGCTCGGCGTCGACGCCACCCTGCTGGCCGAGCGCGGAGCGGTGGATGCGCAGGTCGCGGCCGAGATGGCGTCTGGCGTGCGCAAGGCGCTGGGCGCCGACTGGGGCATCGCGACCACCGGCGTCGCCGGTCCGGAACCGCAGGACGGGCAGCCCGTGGGCACGGTCTTCGTGGCCGTGGACGGCCCTCGTGGCGGGGATTCCGGTTGCGCCGGTGGCGGAAAAGTGGAGCCCCTGCGGTTGAACGGCAACCGCGAGGAAATTCGTAGAGAGAGTGTACGGAGCGTGCTCGTACTGCTTCTGAAAGAGCTTACGGGCGAACAGACCGGGAATGAGCGGGCACAGGATACGGAACGGAACGGGGGGTTTTGATGTTTGCAGCCCTGAGTGAACACGACATCGCTCCCCGCACGGCCGCGGCGCGAGGCGGTACGGTGGGGCGAGAAGGATGCGGCTACGCGGTCCGAGGAGGGAGCCACCGATGATTCTGCTCCGTCGCCTGCTGGGTGACGTGCTGCGTCGGCAGCGCCAACGCCAGGGCCGTACTCTGCGCGAAGTCTCCTCGTCCGCCCGAGTCTCGCTCGGCTATCTCTCCGAGGTGGAGCGGGGGCAGAAGGAGGCTTCCTCCGAGCTGCTCTCCGCCATCTGCGACGCGCTGGACGTACGGATGTCCGAGCTCATGCGGGAAGTGAGCGACGAACTCGCCCTCGCAGAGCTGGCGCAGTCTGCTGCGGCCACTCCCAGCGAACCTGTACGCACACCGGTCCGTCCGATGCTGGGCTCTGTGTCGGTGACCGGCGTGCCACCGGAACGGGTGACCATCAAGGCGCCCAGCGAAGCGGTGGACGTCGTCGCCGCCTGACACACCTGTCCGTGGCCCCGGCCGGGGCTTCTCCGGAACGAACGGAGAAGCGCGGTCGGGGTTTTTGCGTACCAGCGCCCTTTGCTGAGCGGTGTTCGCCGGCGCTTTTGGTCCATTTGCCGGTCATGGGTGGGGCCGTCATGGTGGAGGGGACGACCGGGTGAACCAACGGAGGCGTGGATGAACGTCGTGAAGAGCCCCCTGTCCGACTCCGACCTGAGGACCGTCGGCAAGGCCCTGCAGGGCGCGCTCGTCGACCTGGTGGACCTGTCACTGGTCGCCAAGCAGGTGCACTGGAACGTCGTCGGGCCGCGGTTCAGGTCCGTGCACCTCCAGCTGGACGAGGTCGTCGACAGCGCGCGCACCCACATGGACACGGTCGCGGAGCGAGCGTCCGCGCTGGGCGTGTCGCCGGACGGCCGGGCCGCGACGGTGGCCGCCGGCAGCGGCCTCGGCCAGGTCTCCGAGGGCTGGATCAAGGACGGGGACGCGGTGCGCACCCTGGTGGAAGCGCTCGGTGCGGCGATCACCCGGATGCGGGAACGCGTGACGTCGACCGCCGATCCCGACCCGGTCAGCCAGGACATCTTCATCCAGATCACGCAGGATCTCGAGAAGCATCACTGGATGTTCCAGGCCGAGAACAGCTGACGGCCGGGCCCGACGGTGCCCCGGTATGCCGCTCCTGCGCCCTGGCGGCCTCCGGGGCGGCCTTCCGGCGTCCGGCTGGAGGTGGTGGTGGCATGGCGGGGCGGACGGCACGCTGGGGCGCGATAGCGCGCTGCGCGGCCGGGGCGGGCCTCGCAGCGGTGTGGTGGTGGGCCGTCCTGCGGCTCGCCCTCAGCCCCGCGGCAGGGGCTCTGGAGGGCGCCGTGGCGGTCGGCGGCTGGGGGCTGAGCCTGCTGCCGGTGCACTGCGTGCCCAAGGGGCGGGCCGCGGGGGCGGTGCGTGCCGGGCGGTGGCGGGAGGCGTGGGGCGGGGGCGCGGTGCGTTCCGGTGCGGTGGATCCGGGCGGGATGACCGGGGACACCCCGGCTGCGGGACACCCCCGTTCGGGCGAGGAGTCCGGCCCCTGAAGGCCGACGCACGGCCTGCCGGTTACCGGGTGGGCCGCGCCGACGCAGGGCTTGCCGGTTACCGGGTGGGCCGCGCCGACGCAGGGCTTGCCGGTTACCGGGTGGGCCGCGCCGACGCAGGGCGCGGCGGGTACCAGGTCGGCCTGGTCTTCATGGTGTCGTGCGGTACCGGGATCGGGGGCCGCCCCGCGGGGCCGGGGTGGGCGCCGGGCCCGTCTGGCACCTCGGACACCAGTACGTCGGGCGTTCACGGGATCCGTCGCCCTGGTCGGCCACCCGGATCGAGGTGCCGCAGCGCAGACAGGGGCGGGGCGCGCGGCCGTAGACGAACAGGTCCTGGTCCCGCCGGCCCGTCGTGGCGCGGACCGGGCGGTCGCGGTTGACCTCCAGCAGCTTCTTGGCCAGCGCGGGCAGCTGCGCGGCGCGCTCGGCGGGCAGGGCAGCGACCGGGAGCCAGGGGGTGACGCCCAGCAGGAAGCACAGCTCGCTCTTGTAGATGTTGCCGATTCCGGCGAGATTGCGCTGGTCGAGCAGGGCCTCGCCGAGCGGGCGCGCGGGGTCCCGCAGCAGGTTGGCCAGCGCACGGTCGCCGTCCCAGTCCGGGCCGAGCAGGTCGGGTCCGAGGTGGCCGACGAAGTGTTCCTCTTCGGTGGTGCGCAGCAGGTCCAGCACCGGTAGGCGGTAGCCGACTGCCGTGCGGTCGGCGGTGCCCAGGATCGCGCGGATCTGGTGGGCGGGGCCGCCGCTCCAGCGCTGGCCGGGGGCGTACACCTTCCAGGAGCCGTCCATCTTCAGGTGCGAGTGCAGGGTCAGGCCGCCCTCGATGCGGGTGAGCAGGTGCTTTCCGCGCGAGGTGACGTCCAGGACGGCGCGGCCGGTGAGGTCGACCGTGGCGTACCGGGGGACGCGCAGGTCGCTGCGGGTCAGCACGCTGCCCGCGAGGGCTCCGTGCAACCGCCTCGCGGCCTGCCAGACCGTGTCACCTTCGGGCATGGGTCAAGGGTGGCATGCGGCTCCGTCAGGCCCGTAGCCGCAGACCGCGGGGGGTCGCGATGAAGCCGGCTCCTTCCAGGAGGGTGCCGAAGGGGGAGGTCAGGGCGGAGGTGCCGTTGACGCGCTCCACCGTGACCGTGCCGAGCGAACCCGCGCGGGCCGCCGCTGCCAGGGCCTCCGCTGCCGCCCGCAGACGCGGATCCTCGCTCGCCTCGGCGTCCGGCTCGGCGGGCCAGGCCAGCAGGGTCTTGCCGCCGCGCTCCATGTACAGCGCCAGGTCACCGTCGACCAGCACCACGAGGGAGCCCGCCTTGCGGCCCGGTTTGTGCCCGGCGCCGGTCGGCGGCTCGGGCCAGGGCAGGGCGGCGCCGTAGGCGTTGGCCGGGTCGGCGGCGGCGAGGACGACGCAGCGGGTGGCGGCGGTGGGGTCGGCGCGGCGGTTGCCGTACGTGCCGTGGTTGCCGAAGCGACGGTCGTACCCGCCTGTCGTGCCGCCGCCGGTGTCGTAGCCGCCGCCGTAGCCGTCGTACGGTGAGCCGGCGCCGTGGCCCGGGCCGCCGCCTCGGGGGCCGCCGGCGCCCGGGGATGCGAAGTCGCTCGGGGAGACGTAGTCGCCGGGGGAGAGCGGGAAGTCCGGGAACTGCGTGCCGTCGGGCGCGTCGAAGGTCCTGGTCCAGTCGACGTCGGTGGCGGGGAAACCGTCGGACGGAAGACCGCCGGGGCTGCCGTGGCCGTCGCCGTCCGGGGCGCCGAAGCCTGCCGGGGCCGCTGCCCTCGCGGCGTCACCGCGCTCGCGGGCGTTGGCCACCGCGCGCAGCCGGTCGACCGCGCCGTCCATGGCGAACTGCGCGGCGCCGAGGCCCTCCACCACGTACCCGCGACGGGCCTGCCCGCTCTCCTCGAACACGGACAGGACGCGGTACACCGCCGAGAAGCCGCCCTCGACGCCCTCCGCGCCGACGGCGCCCCGCGTCACCACACCGTGCCGGTCGAGCAGCGTGCGGGCCAGGGCGTGGGCGCGGACCGTGGGGTCCGGCTCCTGCGCCGGGAGCAGGGACCAGCGGCCGGCGACGGTCGGCGGGCCGCTGCGGGAGGCGGGGCGGGCCGCGGCGGTCAGGGAGCCGTAGCGGCCGCGCGGGGCCGCGCGTTTGGCGCGGTGGGCGGTGGAGCCCGCGGTGCGGCCGGAGCCCAGCAGGGAACGCATCGGGGCGAGCGTGTCGTTGGTGAGCCGGCCGGACCAGGCCAGGTCCCACAGGGCGTCGGCCAGTTGGGGGTCGGTGGCGTCGGGGTGGGTGGTGGCCCGTACCTGGTCGGCGATCTGACGGAAGAACAGGCCATAGCCGCCCGACAGGGTGTTCAGTACGGACTCGTGCAGGGCCGTCGGCTCCAGCGGGTGCGGCGGCGGCAGGAGCAGCGGGGCCGCGTCCGCCAGGTAGAGGGAGACCCAGCCGTCCTTGCCGGGCAGCGCGCCCGCACCGGCCCAGACGATCTCTCCGGCGGCGGTGAGTTCGTCGAGCATCGCGGGGGTGTAACCGCTGACGCGGGACGGCAGGACGAGCTTCTCCAGGGCGGAGGCGGGCACGGACGCGCCCTGCAACTGCTCCACGGCCCGCACGAGTCCGTCGACGCCGCGAAGCGCATGGCCCTTGCCGATGTGCTGCCACTGCGGCAGGAACTGGGCGAGCGCGGCCGGCGGCACCGGCTCCAGTTCGTGGCGCAGCGCGGCCAGGGAACGGCGGCGCAGCCGGCGCAGTACGGCCGCGTCACACCACTCCTGACCGATACCGGCGGGGTGGAACTCGCCCTGGACGACCCGGCCGGCCGCCGCGAGCCGCTGAAGGGCGCCGTCGGTGACCGCGACGCCCAGCCCGAACCGCGCGGCGGCGGTGGCCGACGTGAAGGGGCCGTGGGTGCGGGCGTAGCGGGCGAGGAGGTCGCCCAGCGGGTCCTTGACGGGCTCGGTGAAGGCCTCGGGGACCCCGACCGGCAGGGCGGTCCCGAGCGCGTCGCGCAGCCGGCCCGCGTCCTCGATCGCCGCCCAGTGGTCCCGGCCGCCGATGCGGACCCGGATGGCCCGGCGGGCCGCGGCCAGTTCGTGCGCCCACGGGGGCTCTGCGCCGCGCTCGACCAGCTCCGCCTCGGTGAGCGGGCCGAGCACGCGCAGCGCGTCCGCCACGCCCTCGACGTCCTTGATGCGCCGGTCCTCGGTGAGCCACTGCAGCTCCCGCTCCAGCTCGGTGAGCACCTCCGCGTCGAGCAGTTCGCGCAGCTCCGCCTGGCCCAGCAGCTCGGCCAGCAGCCGGGAGTCCAGCGACAGCGCGGCCGCGCGGCGCTCGGCGAGCGGGGAGTCGCCCTCGTACAGGAACTGGGCGACGTACCCGAAGAGGAGGGAGCGGGCGAACGGGGACGGCTCCGGGGTGGTCACCTCGACCAGGCGCACCTTGCGGGACTCCAGGTCGCCCATCAGCTCGGTCAGGCCGGGGACGTCGAAGACGTCCTGGAGGCACTCGCGGACCGCTTCCAGGACGATCGGGAAGGAACCGAACTCGCTCGCCACCTCAAGCAGTTGTGCGGCGCGCTGGCGCTGCTGCCACAGCGGGGTGCGCCGGCCGGGGTTGCGGCGCGGCAGCAGCAGCGCGCGGGCGGCGCACTCGCGGAAGCGGGCGGCGAACAGGGCGGAGCCGCCGACCTGGTCCGTGACGACCTGGTCGACCTCGCCCTTGTCGAAGACCACGTCGGCCGCCCCGACCGGGGCCTGGTCGGCGTCGTACTCCGTGCCCGCCTTCGCCGGCTGCTGATCGAGCAGTTCCAGGCCCATCAGGTCGGCGTCCGGCAGCCGCAGCACGATGCCGTCGTCGGCGTGCATGACCTGCGCGTCCATGCCGTACCGCTCGGCGAGGCGGGCGCCGAGCGCGAGCGCCCACGGGGCGTGCACCTGGGCGCCGAAGGGGGAGTGCACCACGACCCGCCAGTCGCCGAGCTCGTCACGGAAGCGCTCCACGACGATCGTGCGGTCGTCGGGGATGTGGCCGCAGGCCTCCCGCTGTTCGTCCAGATACGCCAGTACGTTGTCCGCGGCCCAGGCGTCCAGCCCTGCCGCGAGCAGCCGCAGCCGCGCGTCGTCCCGGTCGAGTGAGCCGACCTCGCGCAGGAACGCGCCGACCGCACGGCCCAGTTCCAGCGGGCGGCCCAGCTGGTCGCCCTTCCAGAAAGGCAGCCGGCCCGGCACGCCCGGCGCCGGGGACACCAGGACCCGGTCGCGGGTGATGTCCTCGATGCGCCAGGAACTGGTGCCCAGCGTGAAGACGTCACCGACCCTCGACTCGTAGACCATCTCCTCGTCCAGCTCGCCGACCCGGCCGCCGCCCTTCTTCGGGTCGGACCCGGCGAGGAAGACCCCGAACAGGCCACGGTCGGGGATCGTGCCGCCGGAGGTCACCGCGAGGCGCTGGGCGCCGGGGCGGCCGGTCACCGTGCCGGCCACGCGGTCCCACACCACGCGCGGGCGCAGCTCGGCGAACGCGTCGGACGGATAGCGGCCCGCCAGCATGTCGAGCACGGCGGTGAACGCCGACTCCGGCAGCGACGCGAAGGGCGCGGCGCGGCGCACCACGGTGAGCAGGTCGTCGACCTGCCAGGTGTCCAACGCCGTCATGGCGACGAGCTGCTGGGCGAGCACGTCGAGCGGGTTGGCGGGCACCTTCAGCGACTCGATGGCGCCGATGCGCATCCGCTCGGTGACCACGGCCGCCTGCACCAGGTCGCCCCGGTACTTGGGGAACACCACACCCGTGGACACCGCGCCCACCTGGTGGCCCGCGCGGCCGACGCGCTGCAGGCCGGAGGCGACCGAGGGCGGCGACTCGACCTGGACGACGAGGTCGACGGCGCCCATGTCGATGCCCAGCTCCAGGCTGGACGTCGCGACCACGGCGGGCAGCCGGCCCGCCTTCAGGTCCTCCTCGACCAGGGCCCGCTGCTCCTTCGACACCGAGCCGTGGTGGGCGCGAGCGATGACCGCCGGGGCGCCCTGGGCCGCGCCCGAGCCGCCCATCAGCTCGGCCGGCGCATGGTGCTCGTCCAGCGTCTCCCCGGTCGCCCGCTCGTAGGCGATCTCGTTGAGCCGGTTGCACAGGCGCTCGGCGAGACGACGGGAGTTCGCGAAGACGATCGTGGACCGGTGGGACTGCACGAGGTCGGCGATCCGCTCCTCCACGTGCGGCCAGATCGAGGGCCGCTCCGCGCCTTCGGAGGCGTCGGCGGCCGGGGAGCCGCCCAGCTCGCCCATGTCCTCGACCGGGACGACGACCGACAGGTCGAACTCCTTGCCCGACTCGGGCTGGACGATCTCCACCTTGCGGTGCGGCGAGAGATAGCGGGCGACCTCGTCGACCGGGCGGACGGTCGCCGACAGGCCGATACGGCGGGCGGGCTTCGGCAGCAGCTCGTCCAGCCGCTCCAGGGACAGCGCGAGATGTGCCCCGCGCTTGGTGCCCGCCACCGCGTGCACCTCGTCCAGGATCACCGTCTCCACGCCGGCCAGCGCGTCACGCGTGGCCGAGGTCAGCATCAGGAACAGCGATTCCGGGGTGGTGATCAGGATGTCCGGCGGCCGTGTGGACAGCGCGCGGCGCTCGGCCGGCGGGGTGTCACCGGAGCGGATGCCGACCTTCACCTCCGGCTCCGGCAGGCCGAGGCGGACGGACTCGTGGCGGATGCCGGTCAGCGGGCTGCGCAGGTTGCGCTCCACATCGACGGCCAGGGCCTTCAGCGGGGAGACGTACAGCACCCGGCAGCGCTTCTTCGGGTCGGCCGGGGGCGGCGTGGAGGCGAGCTGATCCAGGGCGGCGAGGAACGCGGCCAGGGTCTTGCCGGAGCCGGTGGGAGCGACCACCAGCACGTCCGACCCCGCACGGATGGCCTGCCACGCGCCCGCCTGGGCGGCCGTGGGCGCGGAGAAGGCCCCCGTGAACCAGCCGCGGGTCGCGGGGGAGAAGCCGTCGAGGGCCGGATGGGCGGAGCTGACCATGCGTCCATCCTGCACCCACCCACTGACAACGGCCTTGAGCTGCGGGGACGCGGCGGCTCCGGGCAGTCTCGGTGCCTGGCGGGGCGGGGCGGGGCCGGGTGGGTCACTGTGCCAGGCGCAGTCGCGGCGGCGGAGGCCGAGGCGGGGTGCTGGGCGGGGACGGGGGTCCGGGCGGGGCCCCCGTCCTGCCACCCCCTCCGGAGCCACCCGCTCCACCCGCTCACCCGATGGCGCGGCCGTACGCTCTGAGCGTGCGCAGTGCCTCGATGGTCACCATGGGCCGCGCCTCCAGCACCGTGCCCGGTGCCCACTGGCGCCACCGGACCGGCCAGCCGCCGTCCTCCCGCTGCTCGCTCGCCAGATGGTCCAGGGACCGAGCCATCTCGTCGTCGGTGAACCATGCGCGCGCGAGCGAGTCCGGCCCAGGCGCGAAGTCGTACGGGAAATGGTGCTCGCCCGGGGCGTAGCCCGGCGCGACCGGGTAGGCCCCGAGGTCGTCGGGGTCCAGGGCGGCGAGCCGGTGCTCCCGCACCAGCCGCCCCAGGCGGTCCGCCGCGGCATGGGCACGCGCCTGGTCGGGCGCGGAGTCCAGGAAGGCGACGGCGGCCTCGATCTCGTACGGATGGGACTTCTCCAGCGACTCGATGCGCTGCCAGCAGAAGTCGGTGGCCCGGAAGAGCCACGCGTGCCAGACCTCGTTGCGGTGCAGCAGGCCCACCACGGGCCCGGTCGCGAGCAGGTCGCTCGGCGGATCGTCCACGATCGGGAGGAACGGTGCCGCCGGATAGCCCCGCTGGCTGGGATGGATGGCCGGCAGCGCGCCTTCGGCCGTGGACACCGAGGTCAGATAGCGGCACACGCGTTCCACGCGCTGCCCCGCGCAGCGCCCGATGCGGTCCAGTACGCGCAGCGCGTGCGCGGTGTGCAGCGGCTGGCTGACCGGACCGCGCAGATCCGGTTCCAGGGCGTGGCCGTATCCGCCGTCGGGGTTGCGGTAGGCGTCCAGTGCGGTTTCCACCGGGTCGGCGTCGCCCCGCAGGAAGTGGTACGCGAACAGACGCTGCTCCAGCACGCGCGCGGTGAGCCAGACGAAGTGCTCGGCGCGCGAGAGCGGAGAGCGCGCCGGGGGCGTGGAGAGGAGTGGGGATGCTCCGGTTTCGGCCATGGACCAGACCGTAGGCCGCAAAGCGGTCTCGGTGAGCGGTCCCGGGCCGGAGCCCACTCCCAGGGGCGGGATACTGATGGCATGCGGTTGACGGTCTTCTGGGAGCGGATGGCGGAGCACTTCGGTGTGGGCTATGCCGACACCTTCGCGCGCGACCACGTGATGTCGGAGCTGGGCGAGCGCACGGTGCACGAGGCGCTGGCCGCCGGCTGGGAGGCCAAGGACGTGTGGCGTGTGGTGTGCACGGTGATGAACGTTCCGCAGGAGAGGCGCTGAGCGCGGCCGTGAGGACGACGGGCCCCCGTCCGGGACGGGAAACCGCGGTCAAGATCGCGGGACGGCCGCTTGCCGATCGCGGGCCGGTGAAGGGTTGTCAGTGGCGTCAAGGAGACTTGGTCCGTGGCATCCACTGACGACACCGGGCAGTCCGCCCCCCAGGCATCCCCCGACGGCACGACGCCGCCCACCCGGCCCCCGGCCGTGAGCGACGCCGGGCCGGCCGCCCGCATGCCCCGCTGGCTGCCGCGCGCTATGGTGCTCGCGCTCGCCCTCATCGCCGCCTTCCAGCTGGGCAGCTGGGCGTTCCACCAGCTCACCGGGTTGCTGATCAACGTCCTCATCGCGTTCTTCCTGGCCCTGGCCATCGAACCCGCGGTCAGCTGGATGTCCTCCCGTGGCCTGCGCCGCGGTTTCGCCACGTTCCTGGTCTTCCTCGGCCTGCTGATCGTCTCCGCCGGGTTCGTCGCCCTCCTGGGCTCGATGCTCGCCGGCCAGATCATCAAGATGATCGAGCACTTCCCCGACTACCTCGACTCGCTCATCCACTGGATCAACAGCACCTTCCACACCGACCTCAAGCGGCTGGACATCCAGCAGGGGCTGCTCCGCTCCGACTGGCTGAAGAAGTACGTGCAGAACAGCGCGGCCGGCGTGCTGGACGTGTCCACACAGGTCCTCGGCGGTCTCTTCCAGCTGCTGACCATCGGCCTGTTCTCCTTCTACTTCGCCGCCGACGGACCCCGGCTGCGGCGCGGCATATGCTCGGTGCTGCCGCCGGCCCGGCAGGCCGAGGTGCTGCGCGCGTGGGAGATCGCCGTCGACAAGACCGGCGGTTACCTGTACTCGCGCGGGCTGATGGCGCTGATCTCGGCCGTCGCGCACTACGTCATGCTGCAGGCCCTCGGCATCCCGTACGCGCCCGTGCTCGGCATGTGGGTCGGTGTGGTGTCGCAGTTCATCCCGACCATCGGCACGTATCTCGCCGGCGCGCTGCCGATGCTGATCGCCTTCACCGTCAACCCGCTGTACGCGGTGTGGGTGCTGATCTTCGTGGTGGTCTACCAGCAGTTCGAGAACTACATGCTGCAGCCGAAGCTGACCTCGAAGACCGTCGACATCCATCCCGCGGTCGCCTTCGGCTCGGTCATCGCCGGCACCGCCCTGCTCGGCGCGGTCGGCGCGCTCATCGCCATCCCCGCGGTCGCCACGCTGCAGGCCTTCCTGGGCGCGTACGTGAAGCGCTACACCGTCACGGACGACCCCCGCGTCCACGGCCACCGCGGCCGCGGCACGGGAGCGGGCGTGCTCACCCGGGCCCGGGGCCTGTGGGGGCGGGGACCGCTGCGCGGTGGCGACGAGGAGCGCCGGGACGAGGCGAACAGGGGTGCCTCCGGCGACGGGCGGCCCGGCGCGTGAGCACCGGGCCAGGGACGCACACCCCCCGGACGGACGCTAGTACGTGACGAGCGCCCACACCGCCGCTCCGGCCACCGCCGCGCCATAGGCGCCGACCGCCATCCCCACGATCCGTCTGCGGACCGCCGCGTCCCACGGTGTGCGCGCCAGCAGCCAGGCCAGCGCGGGCAGTACCAGGACCGCGTGCAGGCTCACCCCGTGCAGCGGCTTGAGCGGAGCCGTCGAGTGATAGGCCGCCTCCTGATGGCCGGTCCGGGTGAGCACGACACCGCGCGCGATCATCGCCGCGCCCGAGACGAGGCCCACCAGCAGGATCGCGAAACCGGAGCGCACGGCGAGCGGCATGCCCGCCGGACCGGACGGGGGCCGCCGGAAGGACGCGACCGCGAAGACGGTCAGCAGCACGACCAGCACACCGCCGCCCACCGCGAGCGTCATCGAGACCGCCGTGTCGAACGGCGTCTCCATGTCCAGGTGGGAGGGCACCCGCCGCCACGCCTGCAGCGTGATGCCGCCGACCTCCACCACGCAGTCCAGGGCGAACACGGTGAGCAGCGCGGACCGCAGCCGCGCGCTCACGCTGACGTACGAGGTGACCCAGGCGACGGCGAGCAGGGTCACGCCGAACGACAGCCCGAAGGTCACCGGCTTCCGCCAGGAGACCGGCCCGTACCAGGGGCCGCCGTCGACGGCGAAGACCAGCAGATGCGCCAGCCCCGAGACGATCAGGACGGCCGCTGTGACCAGACAGAGCCGGTCGACGGCAGGTGTCGGAGCAGGGGCGCGAGTCGTGGCGGGGGGTGTGCCGTGGCGGATGCCCTGTGCCTGTGCCGACCTGTTGTCCATGCGACCGAGCTTCGCGGCCGAGGGGCGGGCCGTCGTCGTACCGCCGGAGGCATCGCGCGTACGCCCGGCGGAGCAGGGGTCCGCGGCCGGAGCCCGGCCCGGCTCCCTGAGGCTCGCGGCGATCCAGGTTCGGCCGCTCGTGGTGGTCCGGGGTGGTGCGGGAGCCGGGCGTACGCTCGGAGGTGCCGCGTGGCGCGCTTGACACCAAAATCGAACATCCATTCATATGGAGGCTCCGGCGAGGCTCAGCGGAGGGGATTTCGCCCTAGTTCGTGCGGGTGTGTCCCAAGGTTATCCACAGGCCGAACCGGCGTCGGGGCGCGTTGTCAGTGGCAGGCGTTAGCGTCTTTGACGTGAAGCGATCGACTCAAGCAAACCGGGTGGAACCCATGGCAGGTACCGACCGCGAGAAGGCGCTCGACGCCGCGCTCGCACAGATTGAACGGCAATTCGGCAAGGGCGCCGTGATGCGCCTGGGCGAGCGGCCGAACGAGCCCATCGAGGTCATCCCCACCGGGTCGACCGCACTCGACGTCGCCCTCGGTGTCGGCGGCCTGCCGCGCGGCCGTGTGGTGGAGGTCTATGGCCCGGAGTCCTCCGGTAAGACGACCCTGACCCTGCACGCGGTGGCCAACGCGCAGAAGGCCGGCGGCCAGGTCGCCTTCGTCGACGCGGAGCACGCCCTCGACCCTGAGTACGCGAAGAAGCTCGGCGTCGACATCGACAACCTGATCCTCTCCCAGCCGGACAACGGCGAGCAGGCGCTGGAGATCGTGGACATGCTGGTCCGCTCCGGCGCGCTCGACCTCATTGTCATCGACTCCGTCGCCGCGCTCGTGCCGCGTGCGGAGATCGAGGGCGAGATGGGCGACAGCCACGTCGGTCTGCAGGCCCGTCTGATGAGCCAGGCGCTGCGGAAGATCACCAGCGCGCTCAACCAGTCCAAGACCACGGCGATCTTCATCAACCAGCTCCGCGAGAAGATCGGCGTGATGTTCGGCTCGCCGGAGACCACGACCGGTGGCCGCGCGCTGAAGTTCTACGCCTCGGTGCGTATCGACATCCGCCGCATCGAGACCCTGAAGGACGGCACGGAGGCGGTCGGTAACCGCACCCGCTGCAAGGTCGTCAAGAACAAGGTGGCACCGCCCTTCAAGCAGGCCGAGTTCGACATCCTCTACGGCCAGGGCATCAGCCGCGAGGGCGGCCTGATCGACATGGGCGTGGAGCACGGCTTCGTGCGCAAGGCCGGCGCCTGGTACACGTACGAGGGCGACCAGCTCGGCCAGGGCAAGGAGAACGCGCGCAACTTCCTGAAGGACAACCCCGACCTGGCCAACGAGATCGAGAGGAAGATCAAGGAGAAGCTGGGCGTGGGTGTCCGCCCGGAGGAGCCCGCCGCGCAGCCGGGCGCGGACGCGACGGTCCCCCCCGCCGCGGCCGACGACGCGGCCAAGGCGGTTCCCGCTCCGGCAGCCGCCAAGGTCACCAAGCCCAAGGCTGCCGCAGCCAAGAGCTGACCCGTGACACGACGAACCGACTGGGTCGAGTACGCCCACCTCGACGCCCTCGATGAGCAGGCCGAGAGGCAGGGCGTGGGCCGGGCCAGGGCCCGGGCCACCGACGGCACCGGGGGCGACGACTACCCGGGGTACGGCGACGCCGCCGGGTACAACAGCGCGGAGCCGCGTCGCGCCGGCGGTGCACGGGACGGCGCGCGTACCGGGGGGACGCGCGGCGGCCGTGGGCGTCGGCGGCGCGGCTTCGGCGAGCAGCCGGAGCCGTCCGCCGAGGACGGGGGCGCCTCTTCCTTGTCGAGGGCCGAGCAGGGGGAGCCTCCGGGGGACCCGGTCGAGCGGGCACGGGCGATCTGCCTGCGCCTGCTCACCGGGACCCCGCGCACCCGCAAGCAACTCGCGGACGCCCTGCGCAAGCGCGACATCCCGGACGAGGCCGCCGAGGAGGTGCTGTCGCGGTTCGAAGAGGTCGGACTGATCAACGACAGCGCCTTCGCGGACGCCTGGGTGGAGTCCCGGCACCACGGCCGGGGCCTGGCCCGGCGGGCTCTCGCCCGGGAACTGCGCACCAAAGGCGTCGACTCGGCCTTGATCGACGAGGCCGTGGCGCAGCTGGACAGCGAGCAGGAGGAAGCGACCGCGCGGGACCTCGTCGCCCGCAAGCTGCGTGCCACCCGCGGCCTCGACCGCGACAAGCGCCTGCGCCGCCTCGCCGGCATGCTCGCCCGCAAGGGCTACCCGGAGGGCATGGCCCTGCGCGTGGTCCGGCAGGCGCTCGAGGACGAGGGCGAGGAGACGGACTTCCTCGACGAAGGAGGATTCTGACGTCGTCCCGGTACTGGACCGATGGACTCCGACGTCTCCACGCCCCGGTCCCTGACCAGGGTCACGGTGCCGGACTCCGTACGGGTCCGGCACCGCCGTAACACTCCCACCGCCCTATTGCTCTCATTGTTCCGGTGGAGCCACCGGCAGCCCCGCCGCCCGCCAGGCCTGGAAGCCGCCGACCAGATCGGTGGCCCGATGCAGGCCGAGCTGGTGCAGGGAGGCGGCCGCCAGGCTGGAGGCGTAACCCTCGTTGCAGATCACCACGATCCGCAGATCGTGACGTGTGGCCTCGGGGAGGCGGTGGCTGCCCTGGGGGTCGAGGCGCCACTCCAGCTCGTTGCGCTCGACGACGACCGCGCCCGGGATCAGACCGTCCCGCTCGCGCAGGGCCGCGTACCGGATGTCGACGAGTAGTGCCTCACCGGCGCCGGCGGCCTCGTACGCCTCCCGCGCTTCCACACGCGCGTACCCGGCACGCACCCGCTCCAGCAGCGCGTCAATGCCCACAGCCTCGCTCACTGCCAGTCCTCCGAGCGCTCGACCTGCTCCAGGCGCAGCACCTGACCGGTCCGGCTGTAGCGGCGGATCAGCGGCAGCGGAGGGTAATAGGCGTGCACGGAGACGGCGTGCTCGGATGTGGACTGGTTGAGCACCTCGTGGACGTGGTGGTGGCCGAAGGAGCGGCCGAGGCCGGCGGGCAGCTGCCGGGTCCGGTCCACCCCGTCGGTCAGTTCCAGCGTCTTCCAGCCGTCGGTGGGCAGCCGCGCCGCCAGCGCGTTCTCCCGCAGCTCGCCACGAGCGGTGACGAAGGCACCGATGGACTCGGCGTGGTCGTGCCAGCCGGTACCGGTGCCGGGCGGCCAGCCGATCAGCCAGGCCTCGCTGCCACCGGGCCCCTCGAGGCGCACCCAGGTGCGGCCCTCGGGGTCGAGGGGGAGCGAGTCGATCAGCGCGGTGTCGGCGGCCGCACGCCGGACGAATTCCAGAAGATCCGCCTGAGTGGGCACGGAAGCGGCGGCGGGCGCGTTGTTCAGGGCAGAGGGGAGCGAGGGGAAGACAGACACGGGCACCGTCCTGTTGAGCGTTCGCGTCGGCAGCGCGCGACGGCACGACGGGCACGGCGCGCGGCAGAGAAAAGAGGGGGGATGCGAATTCAGCAGGACGGACGACACACGCAGCCCGCGTATCGGAGCAGGTCCATATGGACCCTCCGCCACAGGCGCACATCGGTGTCGGTCACGCTCCGGAGTACACCACGACGGTCCCGGACGGTCAACTCACCGTCACTATGCGGGCGCACAGTGACGGCGAGCGGGATCCGTACGTGACGCGTGCGGGTTGTGACGGCGAGCGGGGTCACTTCGGGGCGGAGCCCGCCGTCGCCTCGGCCCGCGCCGGTCCACCCAAGGTGGCCTCGGCGGCGGCGTACAGGTCGGCCGGGCGTACTCCGCTGAGCGCGGTGACCAGGTGGCCGTCGGGCCGCACCAGCAGCACCGTGTGGGCGGCGGCACCCGGGTACTCCTCGGCGACCAGCAGTTCCGCCGGATGCGGCAGAGCGGTCACCGCGGCGGCCAGCCGCGGCATGATCCCGGCCGTGACCCAGTGCTTGCGCTCCCACACGCCGGTACCGGGCGCGATCAGGACGACGAGCAGGGCCCCGCGGCCGAGCCGGTCGCGCAGCGGCACGAAGGAGCCGTCCTCCGCCGTGACCAGCACGTCGGCGACCTGTGCGCCGGGCGCGGTGGCGACGGGGACCGCCGCCTCCAGGTGCCGGGGTGCGAGCGGGGAGCCGGAGTAGTCGGCCGTCTCGCCGAGCGGGCCGCGGCCCAGGTGGCCGTCGGTGAGCAGGGCGTCGTGTCCGCGGGTCGCGCCGGGGACGTACGACCGCAGTCCGCCGCCGCCCCGCAGCAGCGGCAGGACCTGGTCGGCGGCGCGCAGCCGGGCGGCGACGGCGGCGCGGCGCTCGGTCTGGTAGCTGTCGAGGAGCGCCTCGCGTGGTCCGTGGTGCCAGGCCAGCGCCAGCTTCCAGGCGAGGTTGTCGGCGTCGCGCAGTCCCTCGTCCAGGCCCTGGGTGCCGAGGGCCCCCAGCAGGTGGGCGGCGTCCCCGGCGAGGAAAACCCGGCCCGAGCGCCAGCGGCGGGCGAGGCGGTGGTGGACGGTGTGCACACCGGTGTCCAGCAGGTCGTACGGCGGTGTGGCGCCGGCGTGCCAGCCGGCCAGGGTCTCGCGGATGCGGGCGACCAGCATCTCCGGCGTGACCAGGTCCTTGCCGGGCGGCAGCAGCCAGTCCAGCCGCCACACACCGTCCGGCAGCGGCTGGGCGGTGACCTCGCCGGCGGTCGGGCCGGAGGTGCGCCACGGCGGCAGACGGTGCAGTACGGCCTCGCCGTCCCAGGGGAGTTCGGTGCGCAGCGCGGCCACGGCGTACCGTTCCACCGCCGTACGGCCCGGAAAACGGATGTCCGCCAGCTTGCGCACGGTGGAGCGGGGGCCGTCGCAGCCGACGAGGAAACTGCCGCGCCACCAGGTGCCGTTCGGGCCGCGGGTGTGCGCGGTGACGCCGGAGGGCTCCTGTTCGACGGCGTCCAGGCGGCTGTCCGTGGCGATCTCGACGAGGCGGTGACCGGCGAGGGCATCGCGCAGGGCGCCGGTCAGGACGTGCTGGGCGATGTGCACGGGAGCGGGCTCGGTGTCGTCGTCGAAGGCGATCTCGCGCATCACCTGCTTGCGCCGCATCGACCGCCATCCGGCCCAACGCAGACCGGCCTCGTCCAGCGGCACCCCGGTGAGCCGCTGAAGCAGGGCGGCGGTGTCCTCGCGCAGGACGACCGTGCGGGCGAGCCGGGCTTCGTCCTTGCCGGGGCCCTCGTCCAGCACGACCGACGGCACCTCCTGACGCGCCAGCGCCAGGGCGAGCGTGAGCCCCACGGGCCCCGCTCCGGCGATGATCACCGGGTCCACGGCGCGGCGCCCCCTGCTCGCAGCGGTGTCCTCGGGGACGTATGTGAACAACAGGTTGGAGCAGGGTGCACGATCACAGAACGTATGCAACCCATTGCCGAAGCTTGCGTCAAGTGACGGAGGCAGTGGCGATCATGCCACTGCCTCCGTCTGGGTCAAGCTGCTTGATTGGCCGTCATGGCTTCTTGCCGCCGGTGTGAGTGAAGCCGGCTGGGCCACCGCCCTCACCGCCGGTGCCGAAGGTGCCGCCCACCGCCGCCGGGTTCAGCTCCTCCATGTCCTCCGCGCTGAGGACCGCACCCGTGCTGCGCTTGCTGCGCCGCAGGTAGCCCTCCAGCCAGCTCGCGAAGGACGTCAGGATGAAGTTCAGCACGATGTAGATGGCCGCCACGACGATGAAGCTGGGAATGACGTTGGCGAAGTTGGCCGCGAGGGTGCTGCGGGAGTTCAGCAGCTCGTTGTAGCCGATCATCACACCGCCCAGCGCGGTGTCCTTCACGATGACCACCAACTGGCTGACGATCGCCGGCAGCATGGCCGTGACCGCCTGCGGCAGCAGGATGCTGGTCATCGTCTGGGTCTTGCGCAGACCGATGCCGTAGGCCGCCTCGCTCTGGCCCCTGGGCAGGGACAGGATGCCCGCACGGACCACCTCCGCGAGCACGGAGGCGTTGTAGAGCACCAGGCCGGTGACGACCGCGTAGAAGGGCCGGTCCTCGCTGGTGACGTTCGTGTAGCGGGAGTAGAGCTCGTTCGCGAACAGCATCAGCAGCAGCACCGGGATGGACCGGAAGAACTCCACGACCACGGCGGACGGCACACGTACCCAGCGGTGGTCGGACAGGCGTGAGATGCCGAAGAACGCGCCCAGCGGCAGGGCGATGACCATCGCGAGCGCGGCCGCCTTGAGGGTGTTGCCCAGGCCCGGGATCAGGTAGGTCGTCCACGTGTCGCCCTGGACGAACGGCTTCCACAGAGCGCTCGTGAGCTGGTTCTTGTCATCCATCGTCTGCCAGATCCACCAGACCAGCAGGGCCAGGAGGACGAAGAAGACGACCGACAGAAGGATGTTGCGCTGTTTGGCCCGGGGCCCGGGCGTGTCGTAGAGGACGGAACTCATCGCTTCACCGCCAGTCGCTTGGCGAGCCACCCGAGGATGAGGCCCGTGGGCAGGGTCAGGACCACGAAACCGAAGGCGAAGACGGCGCCGATGGCGAGCGTCTGGGCCTCGTTCTCGATCATCGACTTCATCAGGGAGGCGGCCTCCGCCACACCGATGGCGGCGGCGACCGTGGTGTTCTTCGTCAGGGCGATCAGCACGTTGGCCAGCGGGCCGATGACCGACCGGAAGGCCTGCGGCAGCACGATCAGCCGCAGCGTCTGGGTGAAGTTCAGCCCGATCGCGCGGGCCGCCTCGGCCTGGCCGAGGGGCACCGTGTTGATGCCGGAGCGGATCGACTCGCAGACGAAGGCCGCGGTGTAGGCGACCAGACCGAGGATCGCGAGCCGGAAGCCCTGGAGCTTGAAGTCGTCGGGGGCGCCCAGGGTGACCCCGAAGATGTCGGCGAGGCCGAGCGACGAGAAGACGATGATCACCGTCAGCGGGATGTTCCGGACGATGTTCACGTAGGCGGTGCCGAAGCCGCGCATCAGCGGGACCGGACTGACCCGCATCGCGGCCAGCAGGGTGCCCCAGATCAGGGAGCCCACGGCGGAGAAGACGGTGAGTTTCACCGTCATCCAGAACGCCCCTAGGACGTCGTAGCCTTCAAGAAAGTCGAACACGATCTCCCGCGCTTCCGGGTGGATGACGTACGTGGAGGGCGGGGCGCGCCGCCGCCGGCAGGGCGACGGGCGGCGGCGCACACCAGGGGGACCCCGAGCTGACTGCGGTGGGCCGCGTTACTTGACGATCTGGCCGATCTTCGGAGCCGGCTCGTTCTTGTAGTCGGCCGGGCCGAAGTTCTTCTTCACGGCCGCCTCCCAGGCGCCGCTGCTCTCCATCTTCTCGATCGCCTTGTTGATCTTGTCGACCAGCTGGGTGTCGCCCTTCTTCACACCGACGCCGTAGTTCTCGTTGCTCAGCTTGAGACCGGCGAGCTTGAACTGGCCCTTGTACTTGTCCTGCGCGGCGAAGCCCGCGAGGATCGAGTCGTCGGTGGTCACCGCGTCCACGGCGCCGCTTTGCAGGCCGGCGATGCACTCGGAGTAGCCGCCGAGCTCCTTGAGCTGGGCCTTCGGCGCGATCGTCTGCTGGACGTTCTGCGCCGAGGTGGAGCCGACCACGGAGCACAGCTTCTGGCCGTTGAGGTCCGTGCCCTTGGTGATCTTCGAGTCCTTCTTGACCAGCAGGTCCTGGTGGGCCAGCAGATACGGACCGGCGAAGTCGACCTTCTCCTGCCGCTTCGGGGTGATGGAGTACGTGGCCGCGATGAACTTCACGTCACCGCGCGAGAGCGCGTTCTCGCGGTCGGCGCTCTTGGTCTCCACGAACTGGATCTGGTCCGGCTTGTAGCCGAGCTGTCCCGCGATGTACGTGGCGACGTCCACGTCGAAGCCGGCGAAGTCGCCGTTCGGCTCCTTCAGGCCGAGACCCGGCTGGTCGTACTTGATACCGATCTTGATCTTGTTGCCGCCACCACTCGACGAGGACGACGAGTTGTCCTTGCTGCCACCGCCACACGCCGTGGCGGACAGGGCGATGCTGAGAACGACGGCCGAGGCGGCGGTCACCTTGCGGAGCTTCATGGTGGACATCCTTTGCGTGAGGAACGATGCGGGGCGCGGGGCGGCGCGTCGGGCGCGCGGCCGGATCAGTGGTGCAGGATCTTCGACAGGAAGTCCTTGGCCCGGTCGCTGCGCGGGTTGCTGAAGAACTGGTCGGGCGCAGCCTGTTCGACGATCCGGCCGTCCGCCATGAACACCACGCGGTTTGCAGCCGAACGTGCGAACCCCATCTCGTGGGTGACGACGACCATCGTCATGCCCTCGCGGGCGAGCTGCTGCATGACCTCCAGCACCTCGTTGATCATCTCCGGGTCGAGCGCCGAGGTCGGCTCGTCGAAGAGCATCACCTTCGGGTCCATGGCCAGCGCCCGCGCGATCGCGACGCGCTGCTGCTGGCCGCCGGAGAGCTGCGCGGGGTACTTGTCGGCCTGGGTGGTCACGCCGACCCGGTCCAGCAGGGCGCGCGCCTTCTCCTCGGCCTGCTTCTTGTCGGCCTTGCGGACCTTGACCTGGCCCAGCATCACGTTCTCGAGCACGGTCTTGTGCGCGAAGAGGTTGAAGGACTGGAAGACCATGCCGACATCGGCCCGCAGCCGGGCCAGGGCCTTGCCCTCGGCGGGCAGCGGCTTGCCGTCGATGCTGATCGAGCCGGAGTCGATGGTCTCCAGGCGGTTGATGGTGCGGCACAGGGTGGACTTACCGGACCCAGAGGGTCCGATGACCACGACCACCTCGCCACGCGCGATCGTCAGATCGATGTCCTGGAGCACGTGCAACGCGCCGAAGTGCTTGTTGACGCTCTTCAGGACGACGAGTTCGTCGGTGGGGGCCACGTCTTGCTTGGCCACCGATACTTCGGTCATGGCTCTCAGGCTCCGTCCTCCTCGGTTTCGGAGGAATGTAGTAACCAGCCTCGACCAGCGTCATTACATCTGAGGGGAATCTGAGCATCACGATCCGATAGCAATCGGACACATGTCGTAGCACTGCGGACCTGGGGGCCACCTGGGCACGTATCGGCCGGATAACTAAAGCCCGGACCCACCGGAACCCTCTTGACGCCATCCTCGTCCATCAGCGTGACTGCCATGGTGCACGCGGGCGTGCACGCGTTGTTACTTAGACAAACCGTACGCCTGATGAATCGGAGGAGGCCGGGATGAGACTGCTGCTCGTCGAGGACGACAACCATGTCGCCGCCGCACTGTCCGCGGTCCTGGCCCGGCACGGTTTCGACGTCACGCACGCGCGCAACGGCGAGGAGGCGCTGCAGGCGCTCGTCCCGGAAGGTCCCGGCTTCGGTGTCGTCCTGCTCGACCTCGGCCTGCCCGACCAGGACGGCTACGAGGTGTGCAGCAAGATCCGCAAGCGCACCGCGACGCCGGTGATCATGGTCACCGCCCGCTCCGACGTGCGCTCCCGCATCCACGGCCTCAACCTCGGCGCCGACGACTACGTGGTCAAGCCGTACGACACCGGGGAGCTCCTCGCCCGTATCCACGCCGTCAGCCGGCGCCGCCCCGCCGCCGAGGAGACCACCGACAGCACCGGGACCGCCGTCCACCTCGGTCCGGTCCGTATCGAGCTGCCCACCCGTCAGGTCACCGTCGACGGCAGCGTCGTCCAGCTGACCCGCAAGGAGTTCGACCTGCTCGCGCTGCTCGCGCAGCGGCCCGGCGTGGTCTTCCGCCGCGAGCAGATCATCAGCGAGGTGTGGCGCACCAGCTGGGAGGGAACGGGCCGGACCCTGGAGGTGCACGTCGCCTCCCTGCGCGCCAAGCTGCGCATGCCGGCCCTCATCGAGACCGTACGCGGCGTCGGCTACCGCCTCGTCGCCCCGGCCGCCTAGCGGGGACGGGTTGCGCACACGCCTGCTGCCGCTGCTCATCGTCCTCATGGCGGCCGTCCTGCTCGCCCTCGGCATCCCGCTGGCCGTCAGCGTGGCCGCCGGCCAGCAGCAGAAAGTGGTCGTCGACCGGATCGACGACACCGCACGCTTCGCGGCCCTCGCGCAGTACGTCGACACCGCCGCCACCATCGACCGCAACCCGGGCGACGAACGGCTGGAGACCCTCAGCCACGAACTCGCCAGCTACTACGAGGTGTACGGCATCCGCGCCGGCGTCTTCTACCGCACCGACACGCCCATGGCGCACGCCCCCGCGGGGTTCTTCCTCCCCCGTACGGGCGAGGTGCGGGCCGCCTTCGAGGAGGCGCTGCTCAGCCGGCGCAGCCACGATCCGCAGCAGGTCTGGCCCTGGCAGCGCGACCGGCTCGTCGTCGCCTCACCGGTGATCCGCGACGGGGACGTCGTCGCCGTGGTGGTCACCGACTCGCCCACCGGCGAGATGCGCTCGCGGATCCTGCGCGGCTGGCTGGTCATCGGCGCGGGCCTCGTCGCCGCGATGCTGCTCGCCGTCGGCGCCGCGCTCCGGCTGACCGGCTGGGTCCTCAAGCCCGTACGCGTCCTGGACGCCACCACCCACGACATCGCCACCGGACGCCTGAAGTCCCGGGTGGCGGCGGCCGGCGGGCCGCCGGAACTCCAGCGGCTGGCCAAGTCGTTCAACGAGATGGCGGACCACGTCGAGGATGTGCTGGAGCAGCAGCGCGCCTTCGTCGCGGACGCCTCGCACCAGCTGCGCAACCCCCTCGCGGCGCTGCTGCTGCGCATCGAACTGCTGAAATTCGAACTCCCGGAGGGCAATACGGAGATCGCCTCGGTCCAGGCCGAGGGCAAGCGGCTGGCGCAGGTCCTGGACGACCTGCTCGACCTGGCGCTCGCCGAGCACGCCGAGGCGGACATGGAGACCACCGACATCGGTGCGCTCGCCGCCGAGCGCGTGGCGGCCTGGGCGCCCACCGCCGAGGCCAAGGGCGTACGCCTGGTCGGCGACTGCCCGCCCACGACCGGCTGGGCCGACCCGGTGACGCTGTCGTCGGCGCTGGACGCGGTGATCGACAACGCGGTGAAGTTCACGCCCGCCGGGGAGCACGTCGAGGTGGCGGTCGCGGCGGGCGGCGACACCGTGACCGTCGTCGTCACCGACAACGGCCCCGGTCTCACCGACGAGGAACTGACCCGCGTCGGCGACCGCTTCTGGCGCAGCGGCCGGCACCAGAACGTCAAGGGCTCCGGCCTCGGCCTGTCCATCACCCGCGCGCTGCTCGCGGCGGGCGGCGGCTCGATCTCCTACGGCCACCACGAGCCGCACGGCCTGGTGGTGACGGTGACGGTGCCCCGGCACGCCCCGCAGCCGGCGTCCACACAGGACGCGGCGCCCGCCTGAAGGGACGGCGGGTGCGGTCGGTGGCGTCCGGCTGCACGGGGCGGCGGGTGTGGTCGGTGGCTCTACAGCTGCACCACGGAGTGGCGGGTGCGTTCGGTGGCTCTACGGCTTCATCGAGCGGCCAGTGCGGTGACGGTCGGCGGCTCTACGGCTTCACCGAGCGGTAGTACCGCCGTGCGCCCTCGTGGAGTTGCAGCGGGTCCGTGTAGATCGCCGTGCGCAGGTCCACGAGCTGCGCGGAGTGCACGTGCGCGCCGATGCCGTCGCGGCTCTTGATGACCGTGCGGGTCACCCACTCGGTCAGCCGTGGATCGATGTCCGCGCGCGTGATCAGCAGGTTGGAGACCGCCATGGTGGGGACGGCCGCGCCGTTCTGCACGGTGGGGTAGGCCGACTCCGGCATGTTGGTGGCGCGGTAGTAGCGCGAGGCGTCCCCCTCGCGGTGCAGCCGCGCGACGAGATCCGGTCCGATCGGTACGAACCGGATCGGGAAGGAACCGGCGAGCTGCCGTACCCCGTCGGTGGGCACACCGCCCGACCAGAAGAACGCGTCGATCGCGCCGTCCCGCAGCCGCTTCGGCGCACTGCCGATGCCGTCGGCCTCGGGCGTGATGTCCTTGTCCGCGTCGATGCCCGCCACCCGCAGTACCCGGTCCGCGATCAGCCGCACACCCGACTCCGGCGGGCCTATGGCCACCCGCTTGCCGCGCAGATCGGCGACCGAGTGGATGCCCGAGTCGCGGGCGACCACGAGCTGGACGTAGTCGTCGTACAGGCGGGCGACGCCGCGCAGCCGGTCGGCGCCCTGGCCGCCGTTCACCTCGTACGTCTCCACCGCGTCGGCCGCGGCGATCGTGAAGTCGGCCTGGCCGCGCGCCACGCGCGTGACGTTCTCCTGCGAGCCGTCACTGGTCAGCAGGCGCACCTTCAGCTGCGGCATGTCCTTGGCGAGCGCGGTGCGCAGCCGCTTGCCGTAGTCCTGGTAGACCCCGCTCGGGGTGCCCGTGCTGACGGTGATCGATCCGCTCGGCGGCTCCTCGCCCAGCGGCAGCAGCCACCACAGCAGCAGGCCGAGCGCCACGACGCCGGCTGCCGCGCCCGTCAGGGCCCGGCGCCTGCCGATACGGGGGAGCAGCTTGGACATGGGCGCGATCCTGCCAGGCCCTGCGCCGTGCTGACCAGGGGCGGCGGGCGGAGCGAGGCTGTCAGTGGCGCCCGTTACAGTCGCCCGTATGAGTACCTCCCCCGCCGACCTGGTCCGTCAGTTCCACCTCGCCTTCGGTCTCGACGCCCGCAGCACGCCCACCGAGGTGCCGCCCGCGCTCGCCGCCCACCGCGGTGAACTGCTCGCGGAGGAGGCCGCGGAGGTCGCCGAGGTGTCGGTCACCGGACCGCTCGACAAGCTCGCCCACGAGCTGGCCGACGTCGTCTACGTCGCGTACGGCACCGCGCTGGTGCACGGCATCGACCTCGACCAGGTGATCGCCGAGATCCACCGCTCCAACATGACCAAGCTCGGCCCCGACGGCCAGGTCGCCCGCCGCGCCGACGGCAAGGTGCTCAAGGGGGAGAGTTACGAGGCACCAGACGTGGCCGGCGTGCTGCGCCGGCAGGGATGGGAGCCGGGGGGTGAGAGCGCGGCCTGAGCCCGCAGTCAGGGGCTGAGCCCGCAGTCAGGGGCCTGAGGTCGTAGTCAGGGGCCGGAGTGCCGGATGCCTAGTCAGGGGCCCGAGCCCGCAGTCAGGCGTCTGCGCCTGCGGGTCTCAGTCGGTCTCAGTCCCGTGGGACCGCCGTCCGCTGCCGCGGTTCGGTGTCTGCCGCCTCGGCCTCCACGCCCGCCGGTGCCGCCGCCACGGCGCGTGAGGCGGCGCGGCGCCGGGACCAGCGGGCCGCCAGCGGCTCCGTGTAGCGGGCGGTCAGCGGGCCGAGGACGACCAGGATCAGGACGTACGCCGTGGCCAGCGGGCCCAGGGACGGTTCGATGCCCGCCGTCACCGCGAGCCCGGCGATGACGATCGAGAACTCGCCGCGCGCCACCAGCGCACCGCCCGCGCGCCACCGCCCCTTGACCGAGACCCCGGCGCGGCGGGCCGCCCAGTAGCCGGTGGCGATCTTCGTCAGGACGGTGACCGCGGCCAGCGCCAGCGCGGGCAGCAGCACCGGCGGGATGCTCGCCGGATCGGTGTGCAGGCCGAAGAAGACGAAGAACACCGCGGCGAACAGGTCCCGCAGCGGGCTCAGCAGCGCGTGCGCCCCCTCCGCCACCTCCCCGGACAGCGCGATGCCGACCAGGAACGCGCCCACCGCGGCCGACACCTGCAACTGCTGCGCCACGCCGGCGACGAGGATCGTCAGACCCAGCACGACCAGCAGCAGCTTCTCCGGGTCGTCGCTGGAGACGAAGCGTGAGATGAGGCGGCCGTAGCGGACCGCGACGAACAGCACCACGCCCGCCACGCCCAGCGCGATCGCCAGGGTCACGCTGCCCGCCGCGAACCCCGCGCCTGCCACCAGCGCGGTGACGATCGGCAGGTAGACCGCCATGGCCAGGTCCTCCAGGACCAGCACGCTGAGGATGACCGGTGTCTCCCGGTTGCCGACCCGGCCCAGGTCACCGAGCACCTTGGCGATGACCCCGGAGGAGGAGATCCAGGTGACCCCGGCGAGCACCACGGCCGCCACCGGCCCCCAGCCAAGCAGCAGCGCGGCGGCCGCGCCCGGCAGCGCGTTGAGGGCGCAGTCGACCAGACCCGCCGGATAGTGCGTACGCAGGTTGGAGACCAGGTCGCTGGCCGTGTACTCCAGGCCCAGCATGAGCAGCAGCAGGATGACGCCGATCTCGGCGCCGGTGGCGACGAACTCCTCGCTCGCCCCCAGCGGCAGCAGTCCGCCCTCGCCGAACGCGAGCCCGGCCAGCAGGTACAGGGGTATCGGCGAGAAGCTGAAGCGGGCCGCCATCCGCCCGAGCAGGCCGAGGCAGAGGATGATCGAACCGAACTCGATGAGCAGAACCGCGGAGGAGTGCACCGGCGGCTCACTCCCGCCCGAGGATCGCGGCGGCGGCGTCCACGCCCTCGCGGGTGCCGATCACGATCAGCGTGTCGCCGCCCGCGAGCCGGAAGTCCGGCGTGGGGGAGGGCACGGCGTCGGCGCGGCGCAGCACCGCCACGATCGACGCGCCCGTCTGCGTCCGCATCCGGGTCTCGCCGAGCAGCCGGCCGTTCCAGTACGAGGTCGCCGCGATCTCGATCCGCTCGGCCACCAGGCCCAGGTCCGTGGTGTGCAGCAGGTTCGGGCTGTGGTGGGCGGGCATCAGCGCGTCGCCGAGCGAGTCCGCCTCCGAGCCGGTCAGCCGGAGCGAGTGCGCGCAGGAATCGGGGTCGTCGGCCCGGTACACGCTGAGGGTGCGGGTGCCGTCCCGGTGCGCCACCACCGACAGATGGCCCTGTTCGCGTGTCACCAGGTCGTACTTGACCCCGATACCTGGCAGCGGTGTCGCCCTCAGGCGCGGCGCAGACACGTTTCTTCCCCTTCATTCGCCGGTGGTACGGGCACCGCCGGTGATCGTTCCCGGCCGGTGCCGAGCGGCCATGCTGCCACCCTTCCGTACGGTGGCGACATGGGTGTCAGCACGGATGGACGCGGTACGCGGGCGGCGGAGAGGCTGGTCACGGCAGGGCCGTGGGCACACCGCACGGCAGACCCGTGCGCGGACAGCACGGCAGACCCGTGGGCGGACGTCACGGCGGCGCCGCGGGCGGACGGAAGAACAGAGCCGTGGGGGAACGGAAGACGAGGAGGTGCCAGGCGCGTGTCGCTGTTCTGGCGGATCTTCTGCCTCAACGCCGTCGGCTTGGTGATCGCCACAGCGCTGCTGCTCGGCCCGGTCACCGTCTCGACCCCGGTGCTGCCCGGCGAGGCGCTGGTGGTGGTCGGCGGGCTGGCCGCGCTGCTGGCCGTCAACGCCGCCGTCCTGCGGATCGGGCTCGCCCCGCTCACCCGGCTGGCCGGGGCCATGGCCACCGCCGACCTGCTGCGCCCGGGGGCACGTCCCGAGGTCGCCGGTCCGGCGGAGACGGCCGGGCTGATCACGACGTACAACGCGATGCTCGACCGGCTCGCGGCCGAGCGTGCCGCCGGTGCCGCCCGTGTGCTGTCCGCGCAGGAGAGGGAACGCCATCGGGTGGCCCGCGAGCTGCACGACGAGGTCGGCCAGACCCTGACCGCCGTCCTGCTCCAGCTCCGCCGCGTCGCCGACCGGGCCCCGGCGGAGCTGCGCGAGGAGGTGGGCCAGGCCCAGGAGGCCACCCGCGCCGGGCTGGACGAGATCCGCCGCATCGCCCGCCGGCTGCGGCCCGCCCTGCTGGAGGAACTGGGGCTGCACAGCGCACTGCGCTCCCTCGCCGCCGAGTTCACCGGGCACGGGCTGACCGTCCGCCACGACCTCGCCGCCGACCTGACGCCGCTGCCCGGCGAGACCGAACTCGTGCTGTACCGGGTCGCGCAGGAGGCCCTCACGAACACCGCCCGGCACTCCGGTGCCGACCGCGCCGAGCTGCGCCTGCGCGGCGACGCCGCGGGCGTCGAGCTGCTGGTGCGGGACAACGGCCGGGGCACGGCCGGGGCGATCGAGGGTGCCGGCATCAGCGGCATGCGCGAGCGGGCCCTGCTGGTCGGCGCCGGGCTGAGCGTCGCAGCGGCGCCGGGCGGCGGGACGGACGTACGGCTGCGCGTACCGCACCGTGCCGACGTACCGCCGGGCACGCCGCACCCTGACGCGGGAGCTCCCCGGTGACCGGCCGCCCCGTCCGCGTGCTGCTCGCCGACGACCACACCCTCGTACGGCGGGGCGTGCGCCTCATCCTCGAGTCGGAACCGGACCTGACGGTCGTCGCCGAGGCCGGCGACGGGGCCGAGGCGGTCGAGCTGGCACGCGCGCGTGAGGTGGACCTGGCCGTGCTGGACATCGCCATGCCCCGGATGACCGGCCTGCAGGCGGCCCGCGAGCTGTCGCGGCGGCTGCCCGGTCTGCGCCTGCTGATCCTGACCATGTACGACAACGAGCAATACTTCTTCGAGGCGCTCAAGGCGGGTGCGAGCGGGTATGTGCTGAAGTCCGTCGCCGACCGCGACCTGGTCGAGGCGTGCCGGGCGGCCATGCGGGACGAGCCGTTCATCTACCCGGGCGCCGAGCGGGCGCTGGTCCGCTCCTACCTGGACCGGCTCCACCGCGGCGACGGTCTGCCCGAGCGCGCTGTCACCGAGCGCGAGGAGGAGATCCTCAAGCTGGTCGCGGAGGGGCACACCTCCAAGGAGATCGGTGACCTGCTGTTCATCAGCGTCAAGACGGTCGAGCGGCACCGCGCGAACATCCTGCAGAAGCTCGGCCTGCGCGACCGCCTGGAACTGACCCGCTACGCGATCCGCGCGGGCCTCGTCGACCCCTGAGCCCCGCTCGTCCGCCGGCCCCGCGGCCCGTCGTCCCCGGGCCTCACGGCTGCCCGTCCACCGGCCCGGCGGCTGCCCGTCCACAGGCCCTGCGGCTCCTTGTCCACAGGCCGGATCGGGGTGGTCCCGGAACGGCCTACCCTGTATGGCATGAGCAGCAGCGACCGGAGCCCCGCAGTGGACGTCAAGACCTACGAAGTACGCACCTACGGGTGCCAGATGAACGTCCACGATTCCGAGCGGCTCGCCGGCCTGCTCGAAGACGCGGGATACGTGCGCGCCCCCGAGGGCTCCGACGGTGACGCCGACGTCGTGGTCTTCAACACGTGCGCCGTCCGGGAGAACGCCGACAACCGGCTCTACGGCAACCTCGGCCGGCTCGCGCCGAGGAAGGCCCAGCGGCCGGGCATGCAGATCGCGGTCGGCGGCTGCCTCGCGCAGAAGGACCGCGACACCATCGTGAAGAAGGCCCCCTGGGTCGACGTCGTCTTCGGCACGCACAACATCGGCAAGCTGCCCGTCCTGCTGGAGCGCGCCCGCGTGCAGGAGGAGGCGCAGGTCGAGATCGCCGAGTCGCTGGAGGCGTTCCCCTCCACGCTGCCCACCCGCCGTGAGAGCGCCTACGCGGCCTGGGTGTCGATCTCCGTCGGCTGCAACAACACCTGCACCTTCTGCATCGTCCCCGCGCTGCGCGGCAAGGAGAAGGACCGCCGCCCCGGCGACATCCTCGCCGAGGTCGAGGCCCTGGTCGCCGAGGGCGTCTGCGAGATCACCCTGCTCGGCCAGAACGTCAACGCCTACGGCTCCGACATCGGCGACCGCGAGGCCTTCAGCAAGCTGCTGCGTGCCTGCGGGAAGATCGAGGGCCTGGAGCGGGTCCGCTTCACCTCCCCGCACCCGCGTGACTTCACCGACGACGTCATCGCCGCCATGGCCGAGACGCCGAACGTGATGCCGCAGCTGCACATGCCGCTGCAGTCCGGTTCGGACACCGTCCTGAAGGCGATGCGCCGCTCCTACCGCCAGGAGCGCTACCTCGGGATCATCGAGAAGGTCCGCGCCGCCATCCCGGACGCCGCGATCACCACCGACATCATCGTGGGCTTCCCCGGCGAGACCGAGGAGGACTTCGAGCAGACGCTGCAGGTGGTCCGCGAGGCCCGGTTCGCGCAGGCCTTCACCTTCCAGTACTCCAAGCGGCCCGGCACCCCGGCCGCGACCATGGAGGACCAGATCCCCAAGGAGGTCGTCCAGGCGCGCTACGAGCGGCTGGTCGCCCTCCAGGAGGAGATCTCCTGGGCGGAGAACAAGAAGCAGGTCGGCCGCACGCTGGAGCTCATGGTCGCCGAGGGCGAGGGCCGCAAGGACGACGCCACCCGCCGCCTGTCCGGCCGCGCCCCCGACAACCGCCTGGTCCACTTCAGCAAGCCGGAGCAGGAGGTGCGCCCCGGAGACGTCGTCACCGTCGAGGTGACGTACGCCGCGCCGCACCACCTCCTCGCCGAGGGCCCGGTGCTGGACGTGCGCCGCACCCGCGCGGGCGACGCCTGGCAGAAGCGTCAGGAGGCCGAGCAGGCCAAGCCGGCCGGCGTGATGCTGGGGCTGCCGAAGATCGGCGCACCCGCGCCCCTGCCGGTCGCCACGGGCAGCGGCTGCGGCTGCGACTGACCTGCGGCCGCGGCGGACCGGCCCGTTCCGGCCCGGTGGACCTGCCGCGGGACGGACCGTCCCCGACCCGGGTCGCCGTCGACGGCTGGACGCGTCCGTCCGGTACTGACCGCGTAATCTGCTGATCATGCTTGTCGCCGCTGCCGTCTGCCCCTGCCCGCCGCTCCTCGTGCCCGAGGTCGCCACGGGCGCCGCTCCCGAGCTGGACGCCGCCCGTGCCGCCTGCACCGACGCGCTGGGTGTCCTCGCCGCCGCCCGCCCCGACCGGCTGGTCGTCGTCGGCGCCGCCGAGGAGGCGGGGTCGTACCCGCAGGGAGCGCGGGGCTCGTTCCGAGGCTTCGGCGTGGACGTCGACGTAACCCTCGGCGAGGGCCAGGACGCGGCCGCAGGGCCCGTGCTGCCGGTCTCGCTCGCGGTGGCCGGCTGGCTGCTGGGGCGGACCGGATGGGCGGACGCACCGATCGAGGGACTGGCCGTGGCGCGGACGCTGGCGCCGCAGCGGTGCGCCGAGCTGGGCGCGGACCTCGCCGGGCGCGCCGAACGGGTCGCGCTGCTGGTGATGGGCGACGCCAGCGCCTGCCGCACCGTCAAGGCGCCGGGCTACCTCGACGAACGCGCGGCGCCCTTCGACGCCGGGGTGGCGCGGGCGCTGGGCGCGGCGGACGTGGCGGCGCTGCGGGCACTGGACGCGCGGCTCGCGGACGAACTGCAGGCCTCCGGCCGGGCCCCGTGGCAGGTGCTGGCGGGAGCCGCAGCGGAGGCGGACCTGTCGGGGGCGCTGCTGTACGAGGACGCGCCGTACGGCGTGGGCTACCTGGTCGCCACCTGGTCCTAGCGCCGGACACAGGCGACGCGAGGGCAGGTACCGGACGGCCGCGCACCATGAGAGTGCGCGGCCGTCCGTTGGTGCGCCTGTGGCCGGGGCCCTGACGCCCCCGGCCATGGCGGGCCGGGGTCAGGAGGTGGGCGGCGGGCCCTGGGGCGGGGTGGCCGGGGGAGGGGTCGGCGGGGTGGCCGCGCCGCCGTCGGCCGCGGCGCCGCCCTTGTGCGCGAGCCGGTCCATGGCGCCCTTCGCCTTGCCCGTGCCCGTCTGGATCCTGTCGCTGTACTTGCCCTTGGTCTTCTCGTCGACGACCTTCGCGGCCCGGTCGATGCCGTGCTGGACCTTGCCCCCGTGCTGCTGCGCGAGGTCCGACACCTTGTCCTTGGCCGGGCCGAGCTTGGCTTTCAGATTGTCCATCAGACCCATGGTCCACCTTCCCTGGCGGGACAGTTACGTGTGGGCGCTCTCACCGGCCTCGCTGTCGGCGGCAGCTTCGGCGGACTGCTGCTGGGGGATGCCGGCGGCCCCCGCGTTCTCCTCGTCCTTCTCGCTCGCCCCGGGCTCGGCAGCCTCGGTCGCCTCACCGGGCCCGGTCGCCTCGGCGGTCTCGGGGGTCTCGGTTTCCGCGCTCTCCGTCGCCTCAGCGTCGTCGGCGGAGGGCTCGTTCACGGCCTGCTCGGCCGCCGCCGTGGCCCCCGACCTCCGAAAAAGTTTCGCAAAAACGCCCATATCAACTCCATACGGTACTCGTCCGGGCGAAATTCCGCGTAGCCCGGTGCGTCCGATTGCGCCACCGGGATCACCGCTCCCGACGAGCCGGTGACGGGATCTCGCAAGGTGGCAACGACCTCGCTCGTACCGCGTCACGTAACTCGTTCGAGGACAGGGTCCGGGGTTTGCGAAACTGGTGCGGTGAGCAGCGCACCTCCCGCCCCCCGCGTCATCGCCGTCGTCGGCCCCACCGCAGCCGGCAAGTCCGACCTCGGCGTCTTTCTCGCCCGGCAACTCGGCGGCGAGGTCGTCAACGCCGACTCCATGCAGTTGTACCGAGGGATGGACATCGGCACCGCCAAACTGACGCAGGAGGAGCGGGCCGGAGTGCCGCACCACCTCCTCGACATCTGGAACGTGACCGTCACCGCCTCCGTCGCCGAGTACCAGCGGCTCGCCCGCCAGCGGATCGACGACCTGCTCGCCGCCGGCCGCTGGCCGATCCTGGTCGGCGGCTCGGGCCTCTACGTCCGCGGTGCCGTCGACAACCTGGAGTTCCCCGGCACCGACCCCGAGGTCAGGGCCCGCCTGGAGGAGGAGCTGGCGCTGCGCGGCTCCGGCGCCCTGCACGCCCGGCTGGCCGCCGCCGACCCCGAAGCGGCGCGGGCGATCCTGCCCAGCAACGGGCGCCGGATCGTCCGGGCGCTCGAGGTGATCGAGATCACCGGCAAGCCCTTCACGGCGAACCTCCCCGGCCACGACTCGGTCTACGACACCGTGCAGATCGGCGTCGACGTGACACGCCCCGAACTCGACGAGCGCATCGCCCGCCGGGTCGACCGCATGTGGGAGGCCGGGCTCGTGGACGAGGTGCGTGCGCTGGAGGCGCGGGGGTTGCGTGAGGGGCGTACGGCATCGCGCGCCCTCGGCTATCAGCAGGTGCTCACGGCGCTCGCCGGGGAGTGCACCCTCGAGGAGGCGCGCGCCGAGACCGTCCGTGCCACCAAGCGCTTCGCGCGCCGCCAGGATTCGTGGTTCCGGCGCGACCCGCGGGTGCACTGGCTCAGTGGGGCCGCGGCGGACCTCGGGGAACTTCCGCAGCTCGCCCTGGCGTTGATCGACCGACCGGTTACAGCCTGATCACGTCATGGCATCGGGACGCCCAGGCCGTCATCCCGGCCTCCGGCGCCGTGCCATCATCGAGCTTCGATCGACCAAGTGGAGTCCGAGTTGGGAGGGCGCGTGGCGATGGAGGCCGGCCCTCGCGACACCGCACAAGACACCGAGCCCGTCACCACCGACAGGGGTGAAGAGCCGCAGGGCACAAGCGGTTCGGGCCTCGACGGCGACCGTTCGGTACCGGACGGGGACCCGCTGAGCCCCGACGGCCCCGACGACACCCAGGGCGGCGTGACCGCGGACGGTCCGGAACCGGAAGAGATGTTCGTGGGCGGGCCCGAGGTCGAGGTCGAGCTGCGCCCGCAGCGCCGGCTGCGGCTGTGGCAGCTCGCGCCGATCGTCGCGCTCGCGGCGAGCGGCTCCCTGATGTTCGCCTTCCCGCTCGCCTTCGACTTCGGCGACAGCGGTGCCGTCATCGCCATGCTGGGGCTGCTGATCTGCTCCTGCGCGGCCGGCTGGGGCATGATGGCCGCCCGGCGCGTGGGCTACACCTGGCCGGGCCTGCCACCCCGTGGCTCGGGCCGCCGCCTGGACTGGCGGGTCGTACTCGGGTACGTCCTGCTGGTGGCCGTCGTCGTGACGCTCGCCGTGTGGCGGGTGGCACGGCTGCGCTGAGCGCGCCGGTGCCGTGCGGGACCGCCCGCACCGCCGCTCACCTGGCCCGCCTCCCGTCGGCGTCCCGGCGGAGCCCTCCCGTACGATCGAGGCATGAGCACGCGGATCGCCTTCCTCAAGGGTCACGGCACCGAGAACGACTTCGTGATCGTCCCGGACCCGGAGAACGCCCTCGACCTGTCCCCGGCCGCCGTCGCCGCCCTGTGCGACCGCCGTGCGGGCATCGGCGGCGACGGAGTGCTGCACGTCGTGCGGTCCGCGGCACATCCCGAGGCGAAGGCCATGGCCGCCGAGGCCGAATGGTTCATGGACTACCGCAACGGCGACGGCTCGATCGCCGAGATGTGCGGCAACGGCGTGCGCGTGTTCGCGCGCTACCTCCAGTACGCCGGCCACGTCGGCGAGGGCGACCTGGCCGTCGCCACGCGCGGGGGCGTGAAGAGCGTGCACATCGCCAAGGACGGCGACGTCACCGTCGGCATGGGCAAGGCGGTCCTGCCCGAGGGCGACGTCACGGTGAGCGTCGGCGAGCGCAGCTGGCCCGCGCGGAACGTCAACATGGGCAACCCGCACGCCGTCGCCTTCGTCGACGACCTCGCGCACGCGGGGGACCTGTACACCCCGCCGCCGTTCAGCCCGGCCTCCGCCTACCCGGACGGCGTCAACGTCGAGTTCGTCGTCGACCGCGGCGAGCGGCACGTCGCCATGCGCGTGCACGAGCGAGGCTCCGGTGAGACCCGCTCGTGCGGCACGGGCGCGTGCGCCGTCGCCGTCGCCACCGCCCGTCGCGACGGTGCCGAGCCGGCCACCACCGGCACCCCGGCGACGTACACCGTGGACGTCCCCGGCGGACGTCTGGTGATCACCGAGCGTCCCGACGGCGAGATCGAGATGACCGGCCCCGCGGTGATCGTCGCGGAGGGCCGGATCGACGCGGAGTGGCTGCGCGGCGCGCTCGGCTGACACCCGGCCCGGCCGCCGACCCGGTAGCGCCCGGACGGCGGTTGACGCCACGCCGCAAACCCGTTGACCGTCGCTCGAATGGGTGATCCGTTTCACGCTCGCCGAGAGACGGTCAAACGCGCGTGGTGGGCTCGGTAGCATCAAGCACCGGCTCGGACGGGGGAGTCGCCCTCCCCTGAGCCGTGTCCGTCCTGGGGCACCCCGTCCGCCGGTCCACGCAGCCGGAGGTGCCCATGAGTGCGGAGGCCACGAATCCTGTGACCGAAGGCCCGGTGACAGGCCAGGTCGCGCCCGCTTCCACCGCGGCGCTGGAGCAGGGCGCGCCGCCGTCCCCGCGCCGCAAGGGCCGCCCCCGCATCGACCTGCGCCGCCTGGGCCGCGCCGCGCTGCTCGGCCCCGCCGCCCGCGACCGGCTGCCCGACGCCATCAGCCACGTCGTCGACGCCCACCGCGCCCACCACCCCGACGCCGACCTCGACCCCCTGCGGCGCGCCTACGTGCTGGCCGAGTCCTCGCACCGCGGTCAGATGCGCAAGAGCGGCGAGCCGTACATCACGCATCCCCTCGCGGTCACCCTGATCCTCGCCGAACTCGGCGCGGAGACCACGACGTTGACCGCCTCCCTGCTGCACGACACCGTCGAGGACACGGACGTGACGCTCGATCAGGTCGGGGAGCAGTTCGGCGAGGAGGTGCGTTATCTGGTCGACGGCGTCACCAAGTTGGAGAAGGTCGACTACGGCGCCGCCGCCGAACCGGAGACGTTCCGCAAGATGCTCGTCGCCACCGGCAACGACGTCCGCGTGATGTCGATCAAACTCGCCGACCGGCTGCACAACATGCGCACCCTCGGCGTGATGCGCCCCGAGAAACAGGCCCGCATCGCGCGCGTGACCCGCGACGTGCTCATCCCGCTCGCCGAACGCCTCGGCGTCCAGGCCCTCAAGACCGAGCTGGAGGACCTGGTCTTCGCGATCCTCCACCCCGAGGAGTACGAGCACACCCGCGAGTTGATCGTCGAGAACGCCGCGCGTGCCGGCGACCCGCTCGCCGAGATCGCGGACGAGGCGCGCAGGGTACTGCGCGAGGCCGACATCCCGGCCGAAGTCCTCATCCGGCCCCGCCACTTCGTCTCCCTGCACCGCATCGCGCGCAAACGCGGTCAGCTGCGCGGCGCCGACTTCGGCCGCCTGCTCGTGCTGGTCAACGAGGACGCCGACTGCTACGCCGTGCTCGGCGAACTGCACACCTGTATGACGCCGGTCGTCTCGGAGTTCAAGGACTTCATCGCCGTACCCAAGTTCAACCTGTACCAGTCGCTGCACACCGCGGTGGCCCGCGCGGACGGCCAGGTGGCCGAAGTCCTCATCCGCACCCACCAGATGCACAAGGTCGCCGAGGCCGGCGTGGTCGCCCTCGGCAATCCCTACGCGCCGCCGTCGGACGAGCAGTCCCCGCCCGACGGTGAGCGCGCCGATCCCACCCGGCCCGGCTGGCTCTCCCGGCTCCTGGACTGGCAGCGGGCCGCACCCGACCCCGACACCTTCTGGACGACCCTGCGCGAGGACCTCGCCCAGGACCGGGAGATCACCGTCTTCCGGCCCGACGGCGGCCCGATCGGCCTGCCCGAGGGGGCGACCTGCGTGGACGCCGCCTACGCGCAGTACGGCGAGGACGCCCACGCCTGCATCGGGGCCCGCCTCAACGGCCTGCTGGCGCCGTTGGGCACGGTCCTGCGCGACGGCGACACCGTGGAGCCGCTCATGGGGCAGGACCCGGCCTCGGAACCGTCGCCGGAGTGGCTGGAGTACGCGCACACGCCCGCGGCACGGATCGCGATCCAGCGGTGGCTGGCGTCGCACCCGGGGCCGGAAGCCCAGGGCCCGGACAAGACGGCGCAGGCGGAGGAGGCGGGGCAGCCGCAGCGCGAAGGCGCGGATCAGGGTGCTGAGAGCGCCGGTGCGAGCGCCAGTGCGCCTGGCGTGCGCCCGGCGCGCGGGGGAGCGCCGGGCGCAGGGGGACGTGCCGGGGGCGCGACAGGCGCGCGAGACCTCGACCAGGGCGCACAGTCTCCCTCGCGCATCGTCGGCAGCGCGGCCGGTGTGCCTGCGGCGGAGAACGCCGAACGCGTCAGCGGCCCCGCTCGTGCAGGCATGCCGTACGACGCCTCCGCTCCACCCGCCGCCGCAGCATCGCGCCGTACAGCGGAAACGCACAGCACCGAGAACGCCGGAGCAGCCGAGGCGGAGTCCACCCCCGGCGCACGCCGCGCGTCACATCCGCGCGGCGCGCGCCCCCGTGGCGCCGACGTGACGGTCCTCGGCCGCGACGGGGCCACCGCACGGCTCGCCCGCTGTTGCACCCCCGTTCCGCCCGACGAGATCACCGGCTTCGCCGTGCGCGGCGGGGCCGTCACGGTGCACCGCGCGGAGTGCGCCACCGTGGCGCGCATGCGCGGCGGGGGGCGTGCGGAGGTCGACGTGCGCTGGGGCGAGACCACGGCATGCCGGGTGACCCTGGTCGCCGAATCGTTCGGACGCCCCCACCTCCTCGCCGACCTCACCGAGGCCATCGCCCTCGAAGGCGCAGAGATCGTCTCCGCGACCGTCGAGCCCCCGACGCAGCAACGCGTCCGACACACCTACACGCTCCAGCTCCCGGACGCCGCTCACCTGCCCGCCCTCATGCGGGCGATGCGCAACGTCCCCGGCGTCTACGACGTGGACCGCGCCCAGCACCACGCCCCACCGCTGCTCTGAGACCCGTCCGGCACGATCCCGCACCTCCGCCCGGCGACCCGGCGCACCCCTCTTTCGGGTGGGCCGGGCGCGTGCCGTCGCCGCCACGCGCGCGTGCGCTGGTAGCGGTGTTCCATGCCGCGCACCCCCCGCACGAAGACCATCCGGCGCCTGAAGACGGCGCTGCTCGCCTCCGCCGTCTCCGTCTGCCTCGTCGCCGCGAACGCCCCGGCCGCCCCGCTCGGCGTCGGCGACCGCCTCTTCCCGAACCTCGGCAACCCGGGGTACGACGTCGCGTCGTACGACCTGTCCCTGACCTATTCCGGCCGCAACGACAAGCCCCTCCAGGCGGTCACCACCATCGACGCCTGGACCACGGCTGCCCTGGACCGGCTGAACCTGGACTTCGCGCACGGCACGGTGTCCTCCGTCGAGGTCGACGGCCGTCCCGCCTCCTTCGCGAAGGCCGGTGAGGACTTGGTCGTCACCCCGCAGCGGCCGCTCGCGCCGGGCAGCTGGACGCGGATCACCGTCCGGCACACCAGCGACCCGAGGCCGGTCCAGGGCCGTGACGGAGGCTGGGTCCGCACCACGGACGGCCTCGCCATGGCCAACCAGGCCGACGCGGCCCACCTGGTCTTCCCGTGCAACGATCACCCGTCCGACAAGGCGATGTTCACCTTCCGGGTGGCCGCGCCCAACGGCTACACCGCCGTCGCGAACGGCCTGCCCGCCACGGTCGACCGCGCCGGCGGGTCCACCACCTGGACGTACCGCACTCAGCACCCCATGGCCACCGAGCTGGCGCAGGTGTCCATCGGCCGCTCCAGCGTGCTGCACCGCGACGGTCCGCACGGCCTGCCCGTGCGGGACGTCGTGCCCAGCAAGGACCGCACGATCCTGGAGCCGTGGCTGAAGAAGACCCCGGACCAGATCGCCTGGATGGAGAGCAAGGCCGGGCGCTACCCGTTCGAGACGTACGGGCTGCTGATGGCCCGGGCCGCGACCGGGTTCGAGCTGGAGACGCAGACGCTCTCCCTCTTCGAGCGGGATCTGTTCACCGACCCCGCCTACCCGGCCTGGTACGTCGAGTCGATCATGGTGCACGAGCTGTCGCACCAGTGGTTCGGCGACAGCGTCAGCCCGCGGACCTGGTCCGACGTGTGGCTCAACGAGGGACACGCCACCTGGTACGAGGCCCTGTACGCCGAAGAGAAGGCGCACAAGCCGATGGAGGCGCGCATGAAGGCCGCCTACGCCGCCTCCGACGGCTGGCGCGCGGCCGGCGGGCCGCCCGCCGCCCCCAAGCCGCCGCAGCCCGGCCAGAAGATCGGCATCTTCCGGGCGAACATCTACGACGGGGCCGCGCTGGCCCTGTACGCCCTGCGCCAGGAGATCGGCCGGCCCGCCTTCGAGCGCCTGGAGCGCGTCTGGGTCCAAAACCATCGCGACCGCACCGCGACCACGGCCGACTTCGTCCACCTGGCCTCCGGCATCGCCGGCCGTGACCTGCGCGGATTCTTCGACGCCTGGCTGTACGGCACGAAGACCCCGCCGATGCCGGGACACCCCGACTGGAAGTCGGCGGCGCCGCAGAAAGCGGCGGCTTCGCAGAAGACGGCGGACCGCAAGACAGCGGACAAATAAGCCGGTGACGAGACGGGCCGTTCCGTGCGACCATCTTCGGGTCGCCACGAGGCGGGACGCGGGAATCTCCCGGGGTACTCGCGCGTTGTGAACAGTGACGGAATCCCCATCGACGTAAGGACCCAATGACCTCCTCTTCTTCCTCTTCCCAGGCCACCAAGCGCCTCGCGCACACTTACCCCGAAGGACTTCGGGCCGATGCCCTGATGGAAGAGGACGTCGCCTGGAGCCACGAGATCGACGGAGACCGGGACGGCGACCAGCTCGACCGCTCCGAGCGCGCGGCTCTGCGCCGTGTGGCGGGCCTTTCCACCGAGCTCGAGGACGTCACCGAGGTCGAGTACCGCCAGCTCCGTCTGGAGCGGGTCGTGCTCGTCGGTGTCTGGACCTCGGGGACCGTCGACGACGCCGAGAACTCGCTGGCCGAGCTCGCAGCCCTCGCGGAGACCGCGGGTGCGCTCGTGCTCGACGGCGTCATCCAGCGCCGCGACAAGCCCGACGCGGCCACCTACATCGGTTCCGGCAAGGCCGAGGAGCTGCGCGACATCGTCCTGGAGACGGGCGCGGACACCGTCATCTGCGACGGTGAGCTCAGCCCCGGTCAGCTGATCCACCTCGAGGACGTCGTCAAGGTCAAGGTCATCGACCGTACGGCCCTGATCCTCGACATCTTCGCCCAGCACGCCAAGTCCCGCGAGGGCAAGGCGCAGGTCGCTCTCGCGCAGATGCAGTACATGCTGCCGCGGCTGCGCGGCTGGGGTCAGTCGCTGTCCCGGCAGATGGGCGGCGGCAAGGGCGGCGGCCTCGCCACCCGTGGTCCCGGTGAGACCAAGATCGAGACGGACCGGCGGCGGATCCGCGAGAAGATGGCGAAGATGCGCCGGGAGATCGCGGAGATGAAGACCGGCCGCGAGATCAAGCGCCAGGAGCGCAAGCGCCACAAGGTGCCGTCCGTAGCCATCGCGGGCTACACCAACGCCGGCAAGTCCTCGCTGCTCAACCGCCTCACCGGCGCGGGCGTCCTGGTCGAGAACGCCCTGTTCGCGACCCTGGACCCGACCGTGCGCCGGGCACAGACCCCGAGCGGCCGGCTCTACACGCTGGCCGACACCGTCGGCTTCGTGCGCCACCTGCCCCACCACCTGGTCGAGGCGTTCCGCTCCACCATGGAGGAGGTCGGCGAGTCCGACCTGATCCTGCACGTGGTGGACGGCTCGCACCCGAACCCGGAGGAGCAGCTGGCCGCGGTCCGCGAGGTGATCCGGGACGTCGGTGCCACCGGCGTACCCGAGATCGTCGTGGTCAACAAGGCGGACGCGGCGGACCCGCTGGTGCTTCAGCGCCTGATGCGGGTGGAGAAGCGCTCCATCGCCGTCTCTGCCCGCACCGGTCAGAACATGTCCCAGCTGCTCGCCCTGATCGACGCGGAACTGCCCCGGCCGTCCGTCGAGATCGAGGCGCTCGTGCCCTACACGCACGGCAAGCTGGTCGCCCGCGCCCACGACGAGGGCGAGGTGATCTCCGAGGAGCACACCGCGGAGGGCACCCTGCTCAAGGTGCGGGTGCACGAGGAGCTGGCCGCCGAGCTCGCGCCGTACGTTCCGGCGCCGGCGGCCTGAGCAGACTGCCGGGTCACGAGTGACACGGGCGTGTGACGCCCGAAGGCCCGCCCCCTCGCAGGGGGCGGGCCTTCGGGATGTTCCGGCGTCTCACTGACCGCCGTACGTCTTGCTCATGTTCTGATACAGCGCCTCGGCCTCCGGGCCCAGCTGCGGACCGGCCAGCCAGGTGTTGTCGGTCGGGCCGATGGAGGTGTTCGACACCAGCTTGGTCCGGCCGTCGACCACCCGGAACCAGCCACCGCCGGAGCTGCCGCCGGTCATGGTGCAGCCGATGCGGTACATGTTCGGCAGCGACGGGGACAGCGAGAAACGCCCGGGCCGGTCGAGGCACTTGAACATCTTCAGCCCGTTGTACGGCGGCGCCGCCGGGTAACCCCAGGCGCCCATCGTGCCCGCCTGCCGCGCGGACGGCGCGGAGAAGTCCACGTCCAGCGCGGCTCCGACCGTCTCCTCCAGGGACTTCGCGCCCTGCTCCGGCTTCACGTGCAGCACCGCGTAGTCGTACGCGGCACCCGCGCCGCCCGTCTCCGAGCCGCCCTGGATCCACTGGTTGGAGGTGGAGGCCCAGTCCGCCCACCAGGCGCCGTACGGAGCGATCTCCCGCGCGGGGGCGTTAGTCAGCTGTGCCTCGGACTTGCCGAGGTCGTTGTACGCTGGCACGAACGCGATGTTGCGGTACCAGCCGCCGTTGCCGCCGGCGTGCACACAGTGCCCCGCGGTCCACACCAGGTTGGACTTGCCCGGGTGGTTCGCGTCCTTGACCACCGTGCCCGAGCAGACCATCGATCCCTCGGGCGAGTCGAAGAAGACCTTGCCGACCGGGGCCGCGTTCACTTCGTACGGCGTCTTCTCGGCCACGGCCTGCACCGGGGCCGGCTCCGGGTCGCTGACGCCCTGGTCGGCCGGGGCGTCCTTGGCGGTGACCGTCTTGTCGGCCTCCTTCGCGGACTTCATCCGCTCCGGCTTCCACAGGCCCTGGATCACCGGGTTGACGAAGTCCTTGGCGTCACTGAGCCACTTGTCCTTGTCCCAGTTCTTCCAGCCGCCGTTCTTCCACTGGTCGACGTCTATGCCGTGCTTCTTGAGCTTGTCGGCCAGACCGGCCGGGATCTTCACCTGGCCCGGATCCGCGGACTGGGAGGCGTCGGCGCCGGGCGTGCCGCTCGCCTTGTCGTCGTCGGAACCGTTGCAGGCAGTGGCGGTGAGTGCCAGGGCCGCGACGACGCCGGCGGCGGCGAGAGCCGTACGGCGACGCCGGACGCGTGGCGTCGTGGTGCGTGCTGACGTGGAACGCATGGTGCGTGTACCCCCGTTGATGTGCTGTCGTCGAGCCGATGTGAGTGGAGCGCTGTCATCATGCACGGACGGATGAGGGCGAACGGCGGCGAGATCGTGAAGGTTCCCGTGGGACGCCACCGCCGCTCACCCCGGCGGGCGGCTACTGCCCGGCGTACTTCTTGCTCACCGCGTCGTACACGCCCTTGGCCACCTTGCCCAGCCGCGGACCGGCCAGCCAGCCGGCCGTCACCGGGCCGATCGAGGTGTTGGACACCAGCGCGGGCTTGCCGTCCGATCCCTGCGCGACCCAGCCACCGCCGGAGGACCCGCCGGTCATCGTGCAGCCGATGCGGTACATCGTCGGGTCGGTGGCGTTCAGCGACAGCCGCCCGGGCCTGTCCTGGCAGCGGTACAGCTTCTGCCCGTCGTACGGCTTGGCCGCCGGGTAGCCGGTCGCCGTCAGGCTCCCGATCTTCGGCACGGCCGGGGGGTCGAAGTCGACCGGCAGCGCCGAACCGACCGTCTCCTCCAGCGACTTGCCGCCGCTGCCCTGCTCCGGCGTCACATGGATCACCGCGTAGTCGTACGACGCCCCGTCACCGCCGGTCTCGCCGCCCTGCTCGATCCACTGATCCGAGGTCTGCGCCCAGTCACCCCACCACACGCCGTACGGAGCGACCTGCTCCCGGGTGGCGTTCTGCAACTCGGCGACAGACTTCCCGGAGTCGTTGTACGACGGCACGAACGCGATGTTGCGGTACCAGCCGCCCTTCTTGCCCGCGTGGACGCAGTGCCCCGCCGTCCACACCAGGTTGGACTTGCCCGGGTGGGCCGGGTCCTTCACCACCGTCGCCGAGCAGACCATCGTGCCCTCGGGCGAGTCGAAGAACACCTTGCCGGCCTCGGGCGCGTTGGCGTGGTACCCCGGCGCGACGGCCTTCGCCTGCACCGGCGCCGGAGTCGGGTCGGTGACGCCCTGGTCACCGGAGAGGTCGTTGTCGTCGACACCCCGGTCGGGGTCCTCGGCGCCCCGCATCCGGTCCGGGTCCCACAGGCCCTTGATGATCGGGTTGATGAAGTCCTGCGCCTCACGCAGCCACTGGTCCCTGTCCCAGTTCTTCCAGGCGCCGTTCTTCCACTTGCCGAGATCGATCCCGTGCTCCTTGAGCCGGTTCTTCAGATCGTCCGGGATCTTGATCTGCGTGTCGCCCGCTGCGGAGGAGGTCGCGTTCTCGGTGGGCCGGCCGTCGGCGTTGTCGTCGCCGCCCTCACAGGCGGTGGCGGTGAGGGCCAGCGCCGAGACGAGGGCGAGCGCGGCCAGCCCGCGGGAAGCTCCGCGGCGTGCGCCTCCCTCCCGGCGAGCGGTGAACGACGGCCGTATGGATCGCATGCTGCTGACTCCCCCTGGGATGGACGTACTGCCGCCGTGCCACTGCCCCTCTGTGCTGCTCGGGGCGTGCGCACGGCGTCCGGAACGGGATCACACACTATGCGCTCGCTGTGGGGGACTTCCGGCGGAACGGCAACGGTTCGGCTACAGACGGTCAGCGGGGGCGGGTCGTCCGACCAGGGAAGCGAGGTCTTGCGCGGGGTGGTGTGCCCTGCGTGGTGTGCGGCGTCACCGGCGGGGTGGCGCGCCACCCGTAACCAGTGCGGCGGTGCGCTGTTGGTAGCGGTGGGGTCCGGGGCCGCGGTGCGCCGCCGTCCGGCTCCGGCATACCGGGTGAGGGGGCGGGACACAGCCTGTGAGCGGCAACTCGCCTCCGGATGGCGGGAGGAGAACAAGCCGTGGGCGTCACCGAGGGGATCCTGAGACGGCAGGCGGCGCGCGAGTCGGCGGCACGCACCTACGCGCGTGCCCTGCCGATCGTGCCGGTACGGGCCCGCGGCCTCACCATCGAGGGCGCCGACGGACGCCGTTACCTCGACTGCCTGTCCGGGGCCGGGACCCTCGCCCTGGGCCACAATCACCCCGTCGTCCTGGAGGCGATCCGGGACGTCCTCGACTCCGGCGCTCCCCTGCACGCCCTCGACCTCGCCACACCCGTCAAGGACGCCTTCGTCACCGAGCTGCTCAGCACCTTGCCGCCCGGACTGGCGGGCCGTGCTCGCGTCCAGTTCTGCGGGCCGGCCGGGACCGACGCCGTGGAAGCCGCGCTCAAACTCGTCCGCACCGCGACCGGCCGGACCGGCATCCTCGCGTTCACCGGCGCCTATCACGGCATGACCACAGGCGCCCAGGAAGTCTCCGGCCACGCCGCCGACCTGCCCGGACACGGCAGCCGCGTGACCCGCCTGCCGTATCCGCAGGACTACCGCTGTCCCTTCGGCGTCGGCGGGGAGGCGGGCGCCGAACTCGCCGCTCGCTGGGCCGAGTCCGTGCTCGACGATCCCAAGTCCGGCGTCCCGCACCCCGCCGGGCTGATCGTCGAACCCGTCCAGGGCGAGGGCGGTGTCATCCCGGCGCCCGACACCTGGATGCGGCGCGTCCGCGAGATCACTGCCGCCCGGTCCATCCCCCTCATCGCCGACGAGGTCCAGACCGGGGTCGGCCGCACCGGCGCCTTCTGGGCCGTGGAGCACAGCGGCATCACCCCCGACGTCATGGTCCTGTCCAAGGCCATCGGCGGCAGCCTCCCGCTGGCCGTCGTCGTGTACCGCGACGACCTCGACCTCTGGCAACCCGGCGCCCACGCGGGCACCTTCCGCGGCAACCAGCTCGCCATGGCCGCGGGCACGGCGACCCTCGCCTACGTCCGCCGCCACGGCCTCGCCGAACGCGCGGCCACCCTGGGCTCCCGCATGCTGAACCAACTTCGGCGACTTAGCGAGGAGTTCTCCTGTGTGGGAGACGTGCGGGGACGGGGGCTGATGATCGGGATGGAAATGGTCGAGGCGGAGGCGGAGGCGGCGGACGTCGTGGCGGGCGGCGTCGTGGCGAGCGACCTCGTGGAAGCGGACGTCTTGGGAGACACATCGGGCGTCGGCGGGCTCGCGTCGGAAGACCTCCGGGACGCGCGCCCGGAATCCGCCCGACGCCCTCGCCCGGCGTCCCCGCGGCTTGCCGCAGCCGTCCAGCGGGAATGCCTGCGCCGCGGACTGATCGTCGAACTCGGCGGCCGGCACGCGAGCGTCGTCCGGCTGCTTCCACCCCTGACGATCACCGACGAACAGGCCACCGCGGTCCTCGACCGGCTCGCCGACGCGGTGGCGGCAGCCGCCCGTACGGTCCCGACCGCCCAGGAGCGCGACCAGTACCGCGAGCAGCGCGGTGCATACAGCCCACAGCCGGGCTGACCGTCCGTCCGCACCGCGCACCCCCTCACCGCACGACGTCACGAGGAACCTCCTTGAACCCCATCTCCGCCTCCGCATCTGCCTCCGCCTCCGCCGCCCCCACCGCCGACTCCGCCGGCAGCCCCGACCCGCACGCCCCGGCCGCCCCCGCCGCCGCGACCGTCCCCCAGCAAGGAGGGCCGGCGCGCGAGTGGCGGCCGTGCGGACACCAGCACGGCACCCCCGGGCCGACGGCGGCCTCCGGCAGCGCGCAAGCGGTGACCGGCGTGCCCCGGCCGGCGCCCTCCGGCGCCGACCCGGTGGCCCACCCCGATCCGCACACGGCGGCCCAGGCCGCGGCCGTGGAGAACCTCCTGCGCTGCTGGGTCCGCGAGGCCGGTGTCCCCGCCCCCACCGGAGAGACCCTGCGCATCCCGCTGCCGGCCACCGGCACGGCCCTGCTCGTCCCGGTCCGCCATTGGTCCCCGACCGGCTGGCACCGCTTCGGCGCGCCCCGCCTGGCCGGCGCCCCCGAAGCGTCCCCGCCTGCCGACGCCGTCACCGTCGCCGCCCTGCTCACCCGGGAGAGCGCTGCCACCGGCGGCCGCACCAGCACCGGCGGCGACACCAGCCTCGTCGGTGGCACCACCACGGGCGGTGGCACCACCACGGGCGGTGGCACCACCACGGGCGGTGGCACCACCGTCGGCGGCACTGCCGACGCCGACGCCACCGATCTGGTCGCCCGGGTCGCGGACTCCGTGCGCCGCACCACCTCCTTCGTCAGCGAACACCGCGCCCGCTCCGCCCACGGGCCGGATCTCTTCCTCTCGGCGGAGCAGGCCCTGACGCTGGGCCATCCGCTGCATCCGACCCCGAAGAGCCGCGAAGGCCTGTCGGAGGCCGAAAACCGGCTCTACTCACCCGAGTTGCACGGCTCCTTCCCACTCCACTGGATCGCCGTCGCCCCTTCCGCACTCGCCACCGACTCCGCCTGGACCGAGCGCGGCCGGATCGTCCCCGCCGACCGGCTCACCGCCCGACTCGCCGGCCCCGCACTGCCGTTGCCCGACGGCTACGCGGCCCTGCCCGCGCACCCCTGGCAACTCCGCGAAGTCCGCCACCGGCCCGAAGCGGCCGCCCTGTTCGACTCCGGCCTGCTGCGCGACCTCGGACCCCACGGTCCCGCGTGGCACCCCACCTCCTCCGTCCGCACCCTGTACCGACCCGGCGCCCCGGCCATGCTCAAGCTGTCCCTGGGCCTGCGCATCACCAACTCCCGCCGTGAGAACCTCCGCAAGGAACTCCACCGTGGTGTCGAGGTCCACCGGCTGCTGCGCTCGGGACTGGCCCGGCAGTGGCAGGCCGCGCACCCCGCCTTCGACATCGTCCGCGACCCCGCCTGGCTCGCCGTCGACGACCGGGACGGCCACCCGGTGACGGGACTCGACGTGGTGATCCGGCACAACCCGTTCACCCCCGCCGACGACGTGTCGTGCATCGCCGGGCTCGTCGCCCTCCGGCCGTCCACCGCGTCAGCACCGGGCTCCCGCCTGGCCGACGTGGTCACGCGCCTGGCTCACCGAACCGGACGCCCGCGGGCAGCCGTCGCCGCCGAGTGGTTCCTGCGCTACCTCGAACACGTCGTCCGCCCCGTCCTGTGGCTCGACGGCGAGGCCGGCATCGCGCTGGAGGCCCACCAGCAGAACACGCTGCTCCTGCTGGACCCCGACGGATGGCCCGTCGGCGGCCGCTACCGGGACAACCAGGGCTACTACTTCCGCGAGTCCCGCGGCGCCGAACTCGACGCCCGGCTTCCCGGCATCGGCGCGCACAGCGACACCTTCGTCGCCGACGACGTCACCGACGAGCGCTTCACCTACTACCTCGCGATCAACAACGTGTTCGGCCTGATCGGCGCGTTCGGCTCGCAGCGCCTCGCCGACGAACGGCTGCTGCTCGCCGCCTTCCGCCGTTTCCTCGACGCCGCAGTGTCCGGTCCCGCACGGCTGCGCAGCACGCTGCCCGGCCGGCTGCTGGACGCGACCACCCTGCGCTGCAAGGCCAATCTCCTCACCCGGCTGCACGGACTGGACGAACTCGTCGGTCCGGTGGACACCCAGTCCGTCTACGTCACCATCGCCAACCCCCTTCGCTGCTGAAGCGGCGACCCTCGTCGCCTCTGCGTCGCCCCCACCTCTTCCCCTCTGAAGTTCCGTACCGCCTTCTGCCTTCTGCTCCCTGATCCTCTGAGAGGAGAGCCGCCGTGCCTCCCACCGACTCCCTTGTGACCGGTACCGCCGACTCCGAGGACACCCTCGATCTCCAGCTCCCGGCCGATTTCCTCGCCTTGCGCGTCACCGGGGAGCCCGGGGCCGGGCAGGACACCGGGGCTGCGCAGAACGCCGGTGTCGGGGCTGTGCAGAACGCCGAAGCGGCGCAGGGCGTCGAGGCTGTGCAGGACTCCTCGCCGGTGTGGGGCACCGTCCTCCCGCTTCTCGGCGGTGACCTGCTCGACCAGGTCGCGGAGTGGGGACCGACCACCACGGCCGCGGGGGAGTTCCAGCTGCGCCCCGTCCGCCTTGACCGGGACCTGCCGCTCATCAGCCAGTGGATGAACGACCCCGCAGTCGCGGCGTTCTGGGAACTGGCCGGTCCGGCCGACGTGACGGAGGCCCACCTCGCCGCACAGCTCACCGGTGACGGGCGCAGCGTGCCCTGCCTCGGCGTCCTGGACGGCACACCGATGAGCTACTGGGAGCTCTACCGGGCCGACCTCGATCCACTGGCCCGGCACTATCCCGCCCGCCCTCACGACACCGGTCTCCACCTTCTCCTCGGCGATGTCGCCGATCGAGGGCGCGGAGTCGGCAGCATTCTGTTGAGAGCCGTGGCCGACCTGGTCCTCGACCGGCGTCCGGCCTGCACCCGTGTCGTCGCGGAACCCGATGTGCGCAATGTCCCCTCCCTTGCCGCGTTCCTGAACGCTGGTTTCCGGTTCTCCGCAGAGGTGGACCTGCCCGGGAAGCGGGCCGCGCTCATGCTTCGGGACCGGTCCCTGCGGAGTCTGCTGTGACGCTGTGTAGTAGCAGTGTCACTCCGAGAACGCCCCTGCCGGACCGTTGGTTCCCGCCCGGTCCTTCCTCTCTCGTTCGGAACGCGAACGCCCTTGATCACGTCCCACGTCTCCACCGCGATCCGTCGTTTGTCAGTGCCGAGCCGTAGGGTGGTCGCGCTATGACGAAGCCCTCACTTCCCGAACTCCTGCACGCTGCGGTCGCCGCCGTCGGCGGCACAGAGCGTCCCGGCCAGGTGGCCATGGCCCAAGCCGTCGCCAAGGCGATCGACGACAGCTCGCATCTGCTGGTCCAGGCCGGCACCGGTACGGGCAAATCGCTGGGCTATCTCGTGCCCGCGCTCGCGCATGGCGAGCGGGTCGTCGTCGCGACCGCCACCCTCGCCCTGCAGCGTCAGCTCGTGGAGCGCGACCTGCCCCGCACCGTGGACTCGCTGCATCCATTGCTGCGCCGCCGTCCGGAGTTCGCCATGCTCAAGGGCCGGTCGAACTATCTGTGCCTGCACCGCCTGCACGAGGGTGTTCCGCAGGACGAGGAGGAGGGCCTGTTCGACCAGTTCGAGGCCGCCGCACCGACCAGCAAGCTGGGTCAGGACCTGCTGCGCCTGCGCGACTGGGCGGACGACACGGAGAGCGGCGACCGGGACGACCTCACCCCGGGTGTCTCCGACCGGGCATGGGCTCAGGTGTCGGTCTCCTCTCGGGAGTGCCTGGGCGCCACCAAGTGCGCCTACGGTGCCGAGTGCTTCGCCGAGATGGCCCGTGAGCGCGCCAAGCTCGCCGAGGTCGTCGTCACCAACCACGCGCTGCTCGCGATCGATGCCATCGAGGGCGCTCCCGTGCTGCCGCAGCACGAGGTGCTGATCGTCGACGAGGCGCACGAACTGGTCTCCCGGGTCACCGGCGTCGCCACCGGCGAGCTCACCCCCGGCCAGGTCAACCGCGCGGTGCGCCGCGCGGCGAAACTCGTGAACGAGAAGGCCGCCGATCAGCTGCAGACCGCCGCGGAGGGCTTCGAGCGGCTGATGGAGCTGGCGCTGCCGGGTCGTCTGGAGGAGACCCCGGAGGACCTCGGATACGCCCTGATGGCGCTGCGCGACGCGGCGCGCACGGTGATCTCCGCGATCGGCGCCACGCGCGACAAGTCCGTGCAGGACGAGGACGCGGTCCGCAAGCAGGCACTCGCGTCGGTGGAGAACGTGCACGACGTGGCGGAGCGCATCGTCAACGGTTCCGAATGGGACGTCGTCTGGTACGAGCGGCACGACCGCTTCGGCGCCTCGCTGCGTGTGGCCCCGATGTCGGTGTCCGGCCTGCTCAGGGAGAAGCTGTTCGCCGACCGGTCGGTGATCCTGACCTCCGCGACGCTGAAGCTGGGCGGTGATTTCAACGGCGTGGGCGCTTCCCTGGGGCTCGCTCCGGAGGGCACGGAGGGAGACGACGTCCCGCAGTGGAAGGGCGTCGACGTCGGTTCGCCCTTCGACTACCGCAAGCAGGGCATTCTGTACGTCGCCAAGCATCTGGCGCGTCCCGCACGCGACGGCGACCGCGCCGACATGCTGGACGAACTGACCGAGCTGATCCAGGCCGCTGGTGGCCGTACCCTCGGCCTGTTCTCCTCGATGCGGGCCGCTCAGCTGGCGGCCGAGGAGCTGCGCAGCCGGATCCCCGAGTTCCCGATCCTGCTGCAGGGCGAGGAAACCCTGGGCGAGCTGATCAAGAACTTCGCCGCCGACCCGAAGACCTGCCTGTTCGGCACGCTCTCGCTGTGGCAGGGCGTCGACGTGCCGGGCGCGAGCTGCCAGTTGGTCGTCATGGACAAGATCCCGTTCCCGCGGCCGGACGACCCACTGATGAGCGCCCGCCAGAAGGCCGTGGAGGACGCCGGAGGCAACGGCTTCATGGCGGTCGCGGCCACGCATGCGGCACTGCTGATGGCCCAGGGCGCCGGCCGCCTTGTGCGGGCCTCGGGCGACCGCGGGGTGGTCGCCGTACTGGACCAGCGTCTGGCCACGGCCCGCTACGGCAGCTATCTGAAGGCGTCCATGCCTGACTTCTGGTACACGACGGATCGCAACCAGGTGCGAAAGTCGCTGGCGGCCATCGATGCGACAGCGAAGCCGGCCGAGACGGTGAGCGCGCAAGCCGAGGCGGCGGACGCGCAAGCCGAGGCGGCGAGCAAGCAGCCCGAGGCGGTGTGACCATGCGGGCCGCGGCGGTGTGAGCACGCGGCTCGCCACAGTGGTGCGTACGGGGTGGCTTGCCCGGCTGCGGACGCGAGCCACCCGACCGGACCGGACCGACCGGACCGACGAACGGTGCAGGGCGGATTCCGCCCGCCGGGTATTCCGGGGCGAACGAAGGACGCGCGCCGGCCGCGCACGGGAGCGCGACCCGGCAAGTGGTCGTGCCAGGGCAGCACAAGGGCCCCGGAACCGGCGCAGAGGTCCCGGGGCCCAGTCAGGGAGCGGCGGGTCGGCATGCCCGCCTGGCTGCGTGCGGCGTCGACGCGGCCGTACCGGCGTGGTCGCCGCAGCGGCGCTCAGACGCGGCGCAGAACGGCCACCACCTTGCCGAGGATCGTCGCGTCGTCACCGGGGATCGGCTCGTATGCGGAGTTGTGCGGCAGGAGCCAGACGTGGCCGTCCTCGCGCTTGAAGCGCTTGACCGTGGCCTCGCCGTCCAGCATGGCGGCCACGATGTCGCCGTTCTCCGCGACCGGCTGGCGGCGCACGGTGACCCAGTCGCCGTCGCAGATCGCCGCCTCGATCATCGAGTCACCGACGACCTTGAGCACGAACAGCTCACCGTCACCGACGAGCTGCCGCGGCAGGGGGAAGACGTCCTCGACGGACTCCTCGGCGAGGATCGGGCCACCGGCGGCGATCCGGCCCACCAGCGGGACGTACGACGCGGCCGGCTTGCCCGCGGTGTCCGTCGGCTGGATCGGGGCCGCCTGGTCGGAGCCCCGTACCTCGTAGGCGCGCGGGCGGTGCGGGTCGCGGCGCAGGAAGCCCTTGCGCTCCAACGCCATCAGCTGGTGGGCGACGGAGGACGTGCTGGACAGGCCGACCGCCTGGCCGATCTCCCGCATCGAAGGCGGATAGCCCCGGCGCTGCACGGAGTCCCGGATGACCTCGATCACCCGGCGCTGGCGATCGGTGAGCCCCGAGCTGTCGGCCCGGATGCCTGGAGGTCGCCCCGGCAGGGAGCGCTTGGGCCCCTCGGGGTTCACGGCTTCGTTCATCACATGCACCGGCTCGAGTCGGCCCTGGGAGCGGTCCTGGGCGGTGATGGTGGCGCTGTCTGCGGTGGTGGTCACGTCGGCCCCTCTCGGTGGTCTCCCTGCCAGCACAACGGTAGTTGCTTTCGAAAGGTTGCGCCAAACACACGTTCGAGTGAAAAACCGTGATTCGCGTGACGCGATCGTGTGTCCGGGTGTATGGCTGACGTGGTTCTTGGCGGGCAAAAGCGCCCATTGCTGTACTCTTCACCGCCGGGTGCCGATCCCGTGATGCGTCGGCCCCAGTCTGCCACCCGGCTTCCCGGGCGCCGCGAACCGGCCCCGCTCTGCGCGGGAGCCCTACCCGATCTCCGTGCGGCGCCCACGGTATCTCCGTGATGTGCCGGAACGATACGGCCGGACGCGCAGTGCCGTACCCCTGTCGGCCCCGCGTGTCGCGCTCGGCCGCGGCGCCGGCCGGCTCGACCGCATTCCGGCGCGGCAAGAGCCGCTTACCGGCGCGACACACACGCGTGGTGTGCATGTATGCGCCAATCCCCACATCTAGTGGTTGGATGGCTACCGCAGCCCACAAGTTGTGGTCCCCCTGGTCTCCGAGCCCTCGGCGATCGCCTATGCTTGGGGCTGCTTCGCGGGGCTCATGAGGCCCAGCGAGGCTATTGAGTCTGCTGTGAGGAGGGTTGGGAGTTTATGCACTGCCCCTTCTGCAGGCACCCCGACAGCCGTGTCGTCGACAGCCGTACGACCGACGACGGCACGTCGATCCGCAGGCGCCGTCAGTGCCCTGACTGCTCCCGTCGTTTCACGACGGTGGAGACGTGCTCACTGATGGTGGTCAAGCGGTCCGGAGTCACCGAGCCCTTCAGCCGCACCAAGGTCATCAACGGCGTGCGCAAGGCATGCCAGGGACGGCCTGTCACCGAGGACGCGCTCGCCCAGCTCGGCCAGCGGGTCGAGGAGGCCGTGCGGGCCACCGGGAGCGCCGAGCTGACCACCCACGACGTGGGGCTGGCCATACTCGGCCCGTTGCAGGAGCTCGACCTCGTCGCCTATCTGCGGTTCGCCTCGGTCTACCGTGCGTTCGAATCGCTCGAGGACTTCGAGGCCGCCATCGCGGAGCTCAGGGAACAGACCGGACGCCCCGCCGCGGTCGACGAGGACCGCGAAGGCGACGCAGGCGCAGGCGCCGGCGAGGGGAGCCAGGAAAACGAACGCGGGTCATCGGGGGCGGTCCAGGTCCCCGAACCCGCGAGCGCCGCCGACTGAGCGACGGGCCGGACACGGGAGCAAACCTTCCGGATCCGGTCGGCGGCGGCGACACGAAGACCTGTTGCGGGCGGCAGCGAGAGGGTGCCCGCGACACCAGACAGAACACCGTGCCACGGGAACATCGGGGCACTTCAGGGCGTTTTCGCCCGTACAGGGAGGCGGCATGACAGAGACGGCGAGCGGTCCGGCACGAGGTTCCCGAGCAAAGGGCGCCAAGGGCACCAAGGGGCTGCGTATCGAGCGCATCCACACCACCCCCGGGCTGCACCCGTACGACGAGGTGACCTGGGAGCGCCGTGACGTCGTCATGACCAACTGGCGCGACGGCTCGGTCAACTTCGAGCAGCGTGGCGTCGAGTTCCCCGACTTCTGGTCGGTGAACGCGGTCAACATCGTCACCAGCAAGTACTTCCGTGGTGCCGTCGGCACTCCGCAGCGCGAGACCAGCCTCAAGCAGCTGATCGACCGCATCGTGAAGACCTACCGCAAGGCCGGCGAGGACCACCAGTACTTCGCCTCGCCCGCCGACGCCGAGATCTTCGAGCACGAGCTGGCCTACGCCCTGCTGCACCAGATCTTCAGCTTCAACAGCCCCGTCTGGTTCAACGTCGGAACCAAGCAGCCCCAGCAGGTCTCCGCCTGCTTCATCCTGTCCGTCGACGACTCCATGGAGTCGATCCTCGACTGGTACAAGGAAGAGGGCATGATCTTCAAGGGCGGCTCGGGCGCCGGCCTGAACCTCTCCCGCATCCGCTCCTCCAAGGAGCTGCTGTCCTCCGGCGGCAACGCCTCCGGTCCGGTCTCCTTCATGCGCGGCGCCGACGCCTCCGCCGGCACCATCAAGTCCGGTGGTGCCACCCGCCGTGCCGCCAAGATGGTCGTGCTCGACGTCGATCACCCCGACATCGAGGACTTCATCGAGACCAAGGTCAAGGAAGAGGAGAAGATCCGCGTCCTGCGCGACGCGGGCTTCGACATGGACCTGGGCGGCGACGACATCACGTCCGTCCAGTACCAGAACGCCAACAACTCCGTCCGCGTGAACGACGAGTTCATGACGGCCGTCGAGAAGGGCGGCAAGTTCGGCCTGCGCGCCCGGATGACCGGCGAGGTCATCGAGGAGGTCGACGCCAAGGCGCTCTTCCGCAAGATCGCCGAGGCCGCCTGGGCCTGTGCCGACCCCGGTATCCAGTACGACGACACCATCAACACCTGGCACACCTGCCCCGAGTCCGGCCGGATCACCGCGTCGAACCCGTGCAGCGAGTACATGCACCTGGACAACACGTCCTGCAACCTGGCCTCGCTGAACCTGATGAAGTTCCTGAAGGACGACGGCAAGGGCAACCAGTCCTTCGAGACCGAGCGCTTCCAGAAGGTCGTCGAGCTGGTCATCACCGCGATGGACATCTCGATCTGCTTCGCGGACTTCCCGACCCAGAAGATCGGCGAGAACACGCGCGCGTTCCGCCAGCTCGGCATCGGCTACGCCAACCTGGGCGCCCTGCTGATGGCCACCGGCCACGCGTACGACTCCGACGGCGGCCGCTCCCTCGCCGGCTCCATCACCTCCCTGATGACCGGTACGGCCTACCGCCGCTCCGCCGAGCTGGCCGCGGTCGTCGGCCCGTACGATGGCTACGCCCGCAACGCCGACGCCCACAAGCGCGTCATGAAGCAGCACGCCGACGCCAACGGCAAGGCCGTCCGCATGGACGACCTGGACACCCCGGTGTGGGCCGCCGCCACGGAGGCCTGGCAGGACGTCGTCCGCCTCGGCGAGAAGAACGGTTTCCGTAACGCCCAGGCGTCGGTCCTCGCCCCGACCGGCACCATCGGTCTGGCGATGTCCTGCGACACTACCGGTGTCGAGCCCGACCTGGCGCTTGTGAAGTTCAAGAAGCTGGTCGGCGGCGGCTCGATGCAGATCGTCAACGGCACCGTCCCGCAGGCCCTGCGCCGCCTGGGCTACCAGGAGGAGCAGATCGAGGCGATCGTCGCCCACATCGCCGAGAACGGCAATGTGATCGACGCCCCCGGCCTCAAGCCGGAGCACTACGAGGTGTTCGACTGCGCCATGGGCGAGCGCGCCATCTCCCCGATGGGCCACGTCCGCATGATGGCCGCGATCCAGCCGTGGATCTCCGGCGCCATCTCCAAGACGGTCAACATGCCGGAGACGGCGAGCGTCGAGGAGGTCGAGGAGATCTACTTCGAGGCCTGGAAGCTCGGCGTCAAGGCGCTCGCGATCTACCGTGACAACTGCAAGGTCGGCCAGCCGCTCTCCGCCAAGACCAAGGACAAGGAGAAGGCAGAGGTCACGGAGAAGGCCGAGGCGACCATCCGCGAGACGGTCGAGAAGGTCATCGAGTACCGCCCCGTCCGCAAGCGCCTGCCCAAGGGCCGCCCCGGGATCACCACGTCCTTCACGGTCGGCGGCGCCGAGGGTTACATGACCGCCAACTCCTACCCGGACGACGGTCTCGGTGAGGTCTTCCTGAAGATGTCCAAGCAGGGCTCGACCCTCGCGGGCATGATGGACGCCTTCTCCATCGCCGTCTCCGTCGGTCTGCAGTACGGCGTGCCGCTCGAGACGTACGTCTCGAAGTTCACCAACATGCGCTTCGAGCCGGCCGGTATGACCGACGACCCGGACGTGCGGATGGCGCAGTCGATCGTCGACTACATCTTCCGCCGCCTGGCGCTGGACTTCCTGCCCTTCGAGACCCGCTCCGCCCTCGGCATCCACTCCGCCGAGGAGCGTCAGCGCCACCTGGAGACCGGCTCCTACGAGCCGTCCGACGACGAGGTCGACGTCGAGGGCCTGGCCCAGTCGGCGCCGCGCGCCCAGGAGCTGAAGGCCGTGGCCACGCCGCAGTCGGACGCCGGTGCGACCAAGGCCGCCCCGCAGCAGGCTCACACCAACGCGGAACTGGTGGAGATGCAGCTGGGCATCCAGGCCGACGCCCCGCTGTGCTTCTCCTGCGGTACGAAGATGCAGCGGGCCGGTTCCTGCTACATCTGCGAGGGCTGCGGCTCGACCAGCGGCTGCAGCTGAGGTGAGCGCCGGCACGGCGCGCATCGACTGACCGCGGGGCGGTGGAACCGGAAAGACGGTTCCACCGCCCCGCGGTGCTTCGCGGCCTCGCTTTCAGGACGGCCGGATCCGCCCCATCACCCTCGCGAAGTCCGCCGGGTCCTCCTCGAAACCGTGGACGCCCGGACGGAACCCCCACTCGCCGGAGGTGTCGCGGACGAACTCCGCGACCGTCGCCGCCGTAGCCCCGAGCACCTCGCCGAAGTCGCCCTCGAACAGATCCGTGTATCCCTCGCGGATCCGCAGACCCGGATTGAGCACCCCGATGAACGTCCGGTGTGCCGACCGCTGCTGGATGACCGCACCGACGACCACGCGCGCGTACCGGCCGTCCAGCCGGTCCAGCTCGAGCGTCATGACCTCGTCCCAGCCGAAGCCCCTGCCGTCCCTGCTGTCGCGGTTGAGATAGATCGTGCCGTCCGGAGAGCGGCTGTCGAAGTGGACGACATAGTCCGGATCGCCGTACGGCTCGTCCGCCGTGTACGTCGCGGCGACCAGGTCCAGGTCGGCCGGTGGCTGCCCCGCCGGACTCGGATCCCACTTGAGTGCGACCTCGACCTTGCGGATTCCCTTGCTGAGGCCGTTCACGGACTCCCCTTCCCGACTGCCCGACCACCCTCGCCCCGAACTGCCCACTGGGCAGGGACGGTTGTCCATCCTGCCACGCACGCGTGCCTCCTCGTACGGGCAGAGTCGGCCGGACAGTGACCCCTGCCACGTTTCCTGGCCTTACGATGGCGCGGTGCTGGTCAAGTGGATTCGCTGCACCGTGGTGGACCGCCGCGGTTTCGAGCGGGGGCAGCGGAAATGGGCGGGGCTTCTGGGGGAGCCGGGCTTCAGAGGGCAGGGGGGTGGCTGGAGCCGGAAACGCCCCGAGGTCGCGAACCTCTTCGCCTTCTGGGAGAGCCGCGCCTTCTACGACTCCTTCATGGCCCGCTCCCACGACCGGCTGGCGGCCGCGCAGGCCGGCACCTTCAAGGACGCGCAGGTCCGGCTGTTCGACTACCGCTTCGACGTGAAGACCGGATTCGAGCCGCGCTTCACCGACGCCGACCTGATCCGGGCCGCTCTGTGCCGGGTCAACGAGGAACGCGTCGAGCACTTCACGCTGATGCAGGAGAAGGTGTGGAATCCGGCGATGGCCGGCTCGCCCGGCATGATCCGCGGGCTGTTCGCAGAGGCTCCGGGGCACGAGTTCCTGGTGCTGTCGATGTGGCGCTCGGCCGCCGAGCACGGCAAGTACCGCACCGAGAGGGTGGAACGCCTGGCCCTGCGCGCCCAGACCGAAGCGGACATCGCCTCTCTGTCGGGTGAGATCGTGGACCTGGAACCCACCTGGACCGTGTGACCCGGCGCCCGCTCGGGTGTGACCTACGCCGTATAAGCCCGGTCCGATTACCCGGTCGGCCGACACCCGATCTAGGGTTTCGGCATGGCACGACCACGGCGCATCGTCCTTGTCCGGCACGGTGAGTCAACCGGCAACGTTGATGACACCGTGTATGAACGCGAGCCCGACCACGCCCTCGCTCTCACCGAGCGGGGCTGGCAGCAGGCCGGGGAGACCGGCAAGCGACTGCGCGAACTCTTCGGCCAGGAGCGGGTCAGCGTCTACGTGTCCCCCTACCGCCGCACGCACGAGACGCTGCGCGCCTTCCACCTCGATCCGGAGTTCATACGGGTACGGGAGGAGCCCCGCCTGCGCGAGCAGGACTGGGGGAACTGGCAGGACTGCGACGACGTCCGCCTCCAGAAGGCCTACCGGGACGCCTACGGCCACTTCTTCTACCGCTTCGCCCAAGGGGAGAGCGGCGCCGACGTGTACGACCGGGTCGGCGGCTTCCTGGAGAGCCTGTTCCGCAGCTTCGAAGCCCCGGACCACCCGCCGAACGTGCTGATCGTGACCCACGGCCTGGCCATGCGCCTGTTCTGTATGCGCTGGTTCCACTGGACCGTCGCGGAGTTCGAGTCGCTGTCCAACCCGGGGAACGGCGAGACGCGGATGCTCGTCCTCGGGGACGACGGCAAGTACGCGCTCGATAGGCCGTTCGACCGCTGGCGAGATCCGGAACCGTACGGGATCACCGGATAGAGTGGCAGGGCGATGACCGCTGATTCCTCTTTCGACGGGCGCCTGGTCCGTGCCCTGAACAGCCTGCGCGGACTGGCGGTGGGGGACGCGCTGGGTTCCCAGTTCTTCGTTCCCGCGAACTATCCGCTGCTCAAGAGCCGCGAGCTGCCGCCGGGCCCGTGGCAGTGGACCGACGACACGGAGATGGCCTGCTCCGTGGTCGCCGTCCTCGCCTCCCAGCAGCGCATCGACCAGGACGCCTTGGCCCGTTCCTTCGCCGAGCACCACGACTTCGACCGCGGATACGGCCCAGCCGTCAATCGTCTGCTGCGGCTGATCCGCGAGGGCGGCGACTGGCGTGAGCTGTCCGCTGCGCTCTTCAAGGGGCAGGGCTCCTGGGGCAACGGCGCCGCGATGCGGATCGCGCCGCTGGGCGCCTGGTACGCCGACGATCCCGAGCAGGCCACCCACCAGGCGGAGATCTCCGCGTACCCGACGCACCAGCACCGTGAGGCCGTGGTCGGCGCCATGGCCGTGGCCGCGGCCGCCGCACTGGCCGCCGCTCCGGGCGGTCCGCCCAGCCCCGAGGCGCTGCTGGACGCAGTGGTCGCGCTCGTACCCAAGAGCGCTGTCGGACAGGGCCTGCGGCGCGCACGGGACATGCTCGACTACGGCGACGCCGCGACCGTCGCCGCGGTGCTCGGCTGTGGTCGGCGCACGAGCGCCCACGACACGGTTCCCTTCGCGCTCTGGTCGGCCGCGCGGTCCCTCGGCGACTTCGAGGAGGCCTTCTGGACCACCGCTCAGGTGGGCGGCGACGTGGACACCACCTGCGCCATCGTGGGTGGCGTGCTGGCCGCCGGGAAGGCGGGCGGACCGCCGGGGGCCTGGGTGGACCGGACGGAGGCACTGCCGGGCTGGGTACCGGTGTCCGGTTGAACGGTTGGTTGTCGGCCTGAGAGGTTGGGCGCTGTCCGCCAGAGTTGTCCGGCCGGCGCGCTTGGGTGCTCCCGTTGCCGGGCCGCCGCTCACGTACGCAGGGAAACTCTCCGTACTGGCTGGGAACTCCGTGTAATCGCCGCGCGTTGTCCCGTCAGTCGCTGGCATTGCGCCGCTGTCTTTGCCTCGCGGCGATATGCGCCGCTCGAGTGGGCGGCACCGACGGATCGGGGGGTGGTCATGCGGATGCTGGTCTTGAATCTGGGGTGGGCCGTGATGGCCGCCTTGCGGTTGGCTGTCCTGCGGTTGCCGTCGCTCCGGCAGTGGTGGCCGCCCGGATGGCAAGGACTGGGGCCGACCGGAGGGGTGCGGATGGCCGGACCGGCGTTGCCGTCGTCGGTCTTCCGGGCGCGCTGCGACCATCCGCCGTCCTGCGTGGGCCCCTCCGGCTGTGTGGGCCCCTCCGGATCAGGCCATCGGTCCGGCCGTGCCCGCCAGCGCCTCCAGATCGCTCTTGCGGACCCGGATCACCACCCACGCGGTGACCAGGGCGAGGGCCGCCATGGCCGCGGCGGGGACGAACGCCGAGGAAATGCCGTGGGCAAGGACCTCGTGCCCCCAGGGGGCCGGCAGCTGGTGCGTCCTGGCGAACTCAGCCTTCTGCTGTGCCGTTGCGTTGGCGAGGAAATCGGGCACCTGCTTCCGCGCCTCGTCCCTGCTCGCCGAGCCGAACACGGTGGTCAGGATGGACAGTCCGAGCGAACCGCCCACCTGCTGCGTCGCGTTCAGCAAGCCGGACGCCGCGCCCGCCTCGTGCTGGGCGACACCGGAGACGGCCGTGACCGTCACCGTCACGAAGTTCAGGCCCATGCCGAAGCCGAAGATCAGCATCGGGCCCAGCACGCCGCCGACGTAGGTGCTGTCCGGGTCGATCATGGCCTGCCAGGCCAGCCCGACCGCCACCAGCGCCGAGCCGGTGAGCAGGAACGGCTTCGGGCCGAGCAGGGGCAGGAAGCGCTGGGACAGACCCGCGCCGATGGCGATCGCGACCGTCACGGGCAGGAAGGCGAGACCTGCCTTGATCGGGCTGTAACCGAGCACGTTCTGCACGAACAGCACGATGTAGAAGAACATCCCGAACATCGCCGCGGCCAGGCTGAGCATGATCACGTAGGTGCCGGAGCGATTGCGGTCGGCGAACATCCGCAGCGGGGTGATCGGCTCCTTGGCCCGCCTCTCGGTGAACACGAAGGTGACCAGCAGTACGAGCGCGGCGGCGAAGGAGCCGAGGGTCAGGCTGTCCCGCCAGCCCTCCTCCGCGGCGCGGATGAAGCCGTACACCAGGGATGCCATACCGGCTGTCGAGGTCAGTGCCCCGGCGATGTCGAAGCGCCCCGGGTGTCGCTCGGACTCGGTGATGTACAGCGGTGCGAGCGCGGCGATCAGCAGCCCGATCGGCACATTGACGAACAGCACCCACCGCCAGTCCAGCCATTCGGTGAGCATGCCGCCGGCCAGCAGGCCGATCGCGCCGCCGCCCGCGGAGACGGCGGCGAAGACGCCGAAGGCCCGGTTGCGCTCCGGGCCCTCGGGGAAGGTCGTGGTGATCAGCGCCAGCGCCGTCGGCGACGCGATCGCGCCCCCCATGCCCTGCAGAGCCCGGGCGGCCAGCAGCTGCCAGGGCTCCTGGGCCAGTCCGCCCAGCAGGGAGGCGAAGGTGAACAGCAGGATGCCGGTCATGAAGACGCGGCGCCGGCCGAGGATGTCTCCGGCCCGCGCCCCGAGCAGCAGAAGACCGCCGAAGGTGAGCGTGTACGCGCTGACCACCCAGGTGAGGTCGGTGGTGCTGAACTTGAGCGCGTCTTGAATGTGCGGAAGGGCGATGTTCACAATCGTCGCGTCGAGTACCACCATGAGTTGGCAGGCCGCGATGACGGCGAGTGCGATGCCGGGATGCCCCTCCCGGCGAGCCGCACCTGGTTTCTGGTCCTGGACGAGTTGAGAGGTAGTGGCCATGGGTCCCCCACAAGAGCCTTAGTGAACGATGGCGTTCACTGTCGCGTCCACGGTAGTGAGCCCCCATAGAGAACGCAAGCGTTCACCTTGTGGTCGGCTGCTCGGCGTGTCCCCCGCCCCCTGCCGTGCCCCAAGCCCCGTTGCCCCACGACACCCGCTCTCTCTGCCTGGAGACACTCGGATGGTTACCTCGCGCTGGACGGCCACCCCCGCACGGACGGCCGCTCCCCGCCGGCGCGGCGCCGTGCTCGAACGCGCGATCCTCGACGCCGCGCTGGAGCAGCTCAGCACGGTCGGCTGGAAAGGCCTCACCATGGAGGGCGTCGCCGCCGGTGCCCAGACCGGCAAGGCGGCGGTCTACCGCCGCTGGCCGTCCAAGGAGGACCTGGTCGCCGACGCACTGCAGGCCGGACTGCCGGCGCTGGACGGCGCCCCGGACCTCGGCAGCGTGCGGGAGGATCTGCTGGCGCTGTGCCGGCGCTCCCGCGACGCCATGTTCTCGCTCCCCGGACTCGCCCTGCGGGCCGTGATTCACGAATGCGATCCGATGCAGGCCGAGCGCTTCCACACGGTCATCGTCGACGGAGTGGTCCAGCCGATGCTGGAGCTGCTGCGCGAGATCATCGAACGGGGCATCGAACGGGGCGAGGTACGGGTCGGCGCCGCGAATGGCTATGTCCTGGACGCCATTCCGGCCATGATGATGTACCGCGCCAAGATGTGCGCCAGCGAATGGGGCGACCAGGACATCGAAGAGATGGTCGACCAGTTGATGCTTCCGCTGCTGCGACCGGGCGGCGACTGACGGCGGGTCGCAGGTGCGTCGTCAGGTCACAGGGGCTTGTCGTCGGGTGGGGAAGGGCTTGTCGTCGGGAGGGGGGCCGGGGTGTCGCTCAAGGATCACGGCGGCGTACGCTAAGGACGCCATGCCGTACGAAGCACCTACTCACACCGTCGAGCGCTCCCTGCGCGCCACGACCGGAGCAAAGGTCATCGCCGGTGTCGACGAGGTGGGGCGCGGCGCCTGGGCCGGTCCCGTCACCGTCTGCGCGGCGGTCACCGGACTGCGCCGCCCCCCCGAGGGGCTCACCGACTCCAAACTGCTCACCGTCAAGCGACGCAACGAGCTCTCGCAGGCGCTGCTGAAGTGGGTGACGGCGTACGCCCTCGGGCACGCCACCCCCGAGGAGATCGACGACCTGGGGATGACAGCCGCGCTGCGGCTTGCGGCGGGACGGGCCCTGGAGGGCCTGCCCGTCCGTCCCGACGCGGTGATCCTCGACGGGAAGCACGACTACCTCGGCACACCGTGGCAGGTCCGCACGGTGATCAAGGGGGACCGTTCGTGTGTGGCGGTCGCGGCGGCCTCGGTCATCGCCAAGGTCCAGCGCGACAAAATGATGGCCGAACTGGGCGTCGAGCATGCACACTTCGGTTTTGCGGACAACGCCGGGTACCCCTCGCCCGTGCACAAGGCCGCACTGGCCGAGTGGGGGCCCACCCCCCACCACCGGTTGTCGTGGGCGTATCTTGATGCGCTGCCCCAGTGGCAGCACCTCAAGAAGGCCCGCAGCTGGGCGGACGGAAGCGTTCCGGAGATCGAGGGCCAGCTCGGCTTCGATTTCTGACCGTTTCGCTCGCACTCATGTGCCACCCGTTCACGTGAGCCGCACCAACGTTTGATAAATATCAGCCCATGCCTCTCATTCCCGAGGAGCCTCAGATTCACGAGAGTGCCCAGGGTCCCCGCGCCACTCCGGCCAGTGGCCGCACCGCGCCGACCCCTCGTCCCGTACCCGGTCCCCGCCCCGCGGCTCCGGCCCGCCCCGGCCGTCCCGGCCCCCTCCGGCCCACGCCTCCGGTGCAGCGCACGCCCCGCGAAGCGGTCCCGGCCCAGCCGGCACCGGCCGCCGCCGCCCCGGCGGCTGCGCAGATCCAGCTGATCCCGGCTTCGGTCGAGGGTGCCCTCGACGCCGCCGAGGAGGCCCTGGACCTGCTCCTCGACTCCGGCCGCGCCCCCGGTGACGTGCTGGTGATCACCACCGGCGAGCAGCACCCGTGGGCCACCCACGAGCTGTCGTTCGGCGAGACGTCGTACTGGGCGCAGCACGATGCGCGCGACGACGTCTTCTATGCCGACGCCGCCGTGGTCGGCCGTGCTGCCTCCCGGCCCGTGGTCGTCGTCGCGCTCAACGGTGGAACCGACGCCGCTGCCGCGACCGCACTGTCCATCGCGCACGGCAAGGCAGGCGCCCTGCTGATCGTCTGCGGCGACCCGCAGAAGATCAACGCGGTGCTGGGCGCGGGAGTCTGACGGCCCGCCGACGGCCTCGGCCGCACCGTCCGCGGACCGTTACGGGCCGACCGGACGGGCCGGTGCTCGACGGTTGCCAGGCCATTGCGGGCCAGGGTTGCCAGGCCCCGTGTGGGCCGCGCCGCCCCGGAGATGCGCCGTACCCGCTGGGTGACAGCGGCTGCGTCCGCTCGAGTGGCCGGACTGTTTCCGCGTCCGGGCTGTTGTACGGCACAGAGCCGGTCTGCATCCGCTCCCGCCGGGCTCGGCGCAGGAGCCCGGCGGGGCAGTGGGTGCGGGCTCGGCCCGTGAGGCATGGCCCGTGAAGCCGGGCGCGAGGGCGCGAGGTTGGGTCATGGGCCTGCCTGCTACGGCCAACGGCTTCGGTGGGTTTTCGCTGGCTTCCGTCAGCGCGGTGACTGCCGTGAGCCGGTGAGCCTTCGGGTCCCGGTGAGCCCGTCGCGTCAGCGGGCCGCTGCCCGGCGCAGGATCTCCGACGCTACGCCGCCCGTGCGGGGCAGATGAGGCGGCGCCTCGGCCGTCGCAAAGGGTTCCGGTGTGGAGGAGGCGTGGGGGCGGCGGCCGCCGCGGCCTTCGCCGAGGACCTGCCAGCCGTCGCGCGTCAGGGTGATGTAGGCCCCGCAGCGCAGCCCGTGCAAGGTGCAGGCGTCACGCAGTCCCCACATCCACGCGCCGTCCTCCTCCGTCCAACGTGCGTCGCCCTCACGGCAGTACAGCAGCACGGCGGTGCGCACCGGAGTACGGCGCCGCAGGTCGTGCGGGATCACCCGGCGCAGCTGGGACAGGAGCACGTTGCGGAACAGCCAGCCGTCGGCCGGCGCGGGGCGGCGGGTGAAGGACGCGCTCGCCCGCAGCCGCTCGTCGGGGTCGAGAACCGCCACGATCGCGGTCGACGGCCCAGGCTGGTGCCGGGCGTGCAGTCCGCTGACGACTTCCCTGGGGTTGCGCAGCAGAGGGATTCCCGCGGCGGCCCACTCGGCGGGTTCGAGCAAGCGGCTGGCGGACGCGGCGGACGCGGACGTCGACAAGGACGCCGCCGAGGACGGAGCGAATCCGAAGGTCACGTTCCTCCCTTCGGCTACGCGCCCATACTGCGGGCGAGTCGGATTCGAGGGAGCCCACACCGCAGCAGAGCTCTGCCGGACCACGGGCGGGCCGCGCGGGGAGCGGACTTCAATTCTTCCTGTCGAACTTGGATGCGGCAACGAGCAATTGGGGCCACAGACCGGTATGAGCTGGTGTGAGGCTTATATCTCGGCGTTGTATTTCTTCCCCCGTTCCCGGCCGCTGATGCACCGCCACGGCGCGGGCGGAAGGCGCCACGGAGAGTGAGAGACGACCGCTGCAGTGCCGAGCAACGGGCGGCTCGGCGCGGTGGGCGGGCCGCTGCTGCGCACCGGCTCGCGTCTCCGCGCCGAGCCGGTGGCTCAGCCCTGCACCGCCAGGACGAGCGGCAGCGCCCCGGGCGCCCCGGCCCGTCGGAGCAGCCGGGCGGCGATCGCCAATGTCCAGCCCGTTTCGGTGAAGTCGTCGACGAGGAGGACCGGGCCCTGGGCCTCTCTCAGGGCGGCGGCCAGTTCCGGCGCCATCGTGAGCGTCCCCGTGAGCGCCTTGACGCGCTGGGCGCTGTTACTGCGCGCGACCGGAGAGGCATCGGGTGCGTACTCGACCGATCCCAGCAAAGGCAGGCGCCCGACCTCCGCGATCCGCGCGCCGAGGGAAGCGATCAACTGCGGCCGGCTGCGCGAGGCGAGCGTGACGACACCGACCGGGCGGGGAGGGGTCTCCTCCGCTCCCGAGGCCCAGCCGCCGGGCCCCTTGGCCCAGTCGGCCAGCACGCCGATCACGGCCTTCGCCACATCGTCCGGAACCGGCCCGTCGGGCGACTGCGGTGCCAGCAAAGGCCGCAGCCGGTTGCCCCAGCCGATGTCCGACAGACGCCCCAACGCCCGCCCCGGACCTGCCTGTTCCCCGGCCGGAATGCGCCCCTTGAGTTCGATGCCGATCGCCGGCAGGCCTGTCGGCCACATGCGCCGCGGCTCGACCTCGACACCGGCCCGGCCGAGGTCGACGCGCGCCGCGTCCACAGCGGACGCCGAGGTGTCGGCCGTGAAACGGGATCCCGCGCAGTTGTCGCAGCGGCCGCACGGCTTGGCGCCCTCGTCGTCCAGTTGCCGCTGCAGGAACTCCATGCGGCAGCCCGTCATCGACGCGTACTCCCGCATCGCCTGCTGCTCCGCCTTGCGCTGCCGCGCGACCCAGGCATAGCGCTCCGCGTCGTACGTCCACGGCTGCCCGGTCGCGATCCAGCCGCCCTTGACCCGCTTCACCGCCCCGTCCACGTCGAGGACCTTGAGCATCGTCTCCAACCGGGACCGGCGCAGCTCCACCAGAGGCTCCAGCGCCGGCAGGGACAGGGGCCCCGCGGCTCGCCCGAGGACGTCGAGCGTGCGTCGCACCAGGTCCTCCGAGGGAAAGGCGAGCGAGGCGAAGTACTCCCAGATGGCCTCGTCCTCCTTGCCCGGCAGGAGCAGCACCTCGGCGTGCTCCACACCGCGGCCGGCGCGTCCGACCTGCTGGTAGTAGGCGATCGGCGAGGATGGCGAACCGAGGTGGACGACGAAGCCGAGGTCGGGCTTGTCGAACCCCATGCCGAGCGCGGAGGTGGCGACCAGAGCCTTCACCTTGTTGCCGAGCAGGTCGTCCTCGGCCTGCTGTCGCTCCGCGTTCTCCGTCCGCCCGGTGTACGACGCGACGGTGTGACCGCGCTGTCGCAGGAAGGCGGTGACCTCCTCGGCGGCGGCCACGGTGAGCGTGTAGATGATGCCGGAACCCGGCAGCTCGTCGAGATGGTCGGCGAGCCACGCGATCCGGTGCGCGGCGTCCGGCAGCCGCAGCACGCCCAGCGTCAGGCTGTCCCGGTCCAGTGGGCCGCGCAGCACCAGGGCGTCGGAGGTGTCGCCGGTGCCGAGCTGTTCGGCGACATCGGCGGTCACCCGGGCGTTGGCGGTGGCCGTGGTCGCCAGCACCGGCACTCCCGCGGGCAGGTCCGCGAGCATGGTCCGCAGCCGCCGGTAGTCCGGCCGGAAGTCGTGCCCCCAGTCCGAGATGCAGTGGGCCTCGTCCACCACGAGAAGGCCGGTGGCGGCCGCGAGCGCGGGCAGAACCTGGTCGCGGAAGTCGGGGTTGTTCAGCCGCTCGGGGCTGACCAGCAGCACATCCACCTCACCGGCGGCGATCTCGGCCTGGACGGTCGCCCACTCCTCGGTGTTGGCCGAATTGATCGTGCGGGCGTGGATGCCGGCCCGGGCCGCCGCGTCCACCTGGTTGCGCATCAACGCGAGCAGGGGGGAGACGATGACCGTGGGCCCGCTGCCCCGGGCCCGCAACAGCGAGGTCGCCACGAAGTAGACCGCGGACTTTCCCCAGCCCGTGCGCTGCACGACCAGGGCACGGCGTCTGTCCGCGACGAGCGCCTCGATCGCCCGCCACTGGTCCTCGCGCAGTCGCGCCGCGCCGGTCGGGTCCCCGACGAGACGGGCGAGGACCGCGTCGGCGGCCGCCCGGAGATCCGCGTTGCTCGTGTGCTCCATGTGTCCATACAACAGGACGCCACTGACAATCCGGGTACGGCGGCGGCCGACGGCTCGCTCGGCTGGGGCTCCGGTGGCGAGTGACGGCTCGCGCAGGCGGGCCTTGCGACGGCTCGCTGCGCCGGCCCTCGGGAGGCGCTCGGCCGGTCCTTCGGCGAGGACTGGCCACGGTGGTCGGAGGCATACGTTGACGTGTCCCTGACCGAACTTATCCACAGCCCCAACCGGAACATCGAAATCCGCGAGATCGTCTCCGCATGACGAACCACAGCGAAACCACAGGATCCTTCGAAAACGACGCGTTCCGCCATCTTGTCGGCCCCTTCGGACCCGACGACCTCCCCGCGCACCAGGTGACCCTGCGCACCCCCGCCGAGCTGGCCGACGCCCTGCCCTACCTGCTCGGCTACCGCCCCGAGGACAGCATCGTCCTGGTCGCCCTGCACGACCACGGCGGACGTGGCCGGTTCGGCGGCCGGGCCCGGCTCGGCATCCCCCGCAACACCGACGACTGGCCTGCGGTCGCCCGTGAGCTGACCCGGGGGCTCATCACCGGAGGCCGTCGGCGAGGCGCCCCGCCGGAGCAGATCGTCGCCTACCTCTGCCAGGAGCCTGCGCCCGGCGAGACGGGCCGGCAGGTCATGGAGCGGTTGCAGCCGCTCGCCCACAAACTCCGCACCGAGTGCGGATCGCTCGACGTACCGGTCATCGAGGCGTTGTGCATCTCGGACGGCCGCTACTGGTCGTACATCTGCGAGCGCGAGGCCTGCTGCCCCTCCGAAGGCGCCCCGATGGGACTGCCCGGCACCTCCGTACTGGCAGCCGCGGCCGCCTACGCGGGCGTGCGGGTGCGCGGCACGCTGCGCGAGCTACGGGCACGCCTGTTGCCCTGGGAGACGTCCGCCGCCCTCGAACAGGAGGTGGCCCTGGACACCGCCAGTATGGCGCTGGTTCCCCGGATCATCGACGGTGCGGGCCTCGAGGTCGCCGAGGAGACGGTCACCTCCGCCGAACAGGTCATGCGGCGCTTGGCTGGAGCGCCACCGCTGTCCGGCGCCGCCGCAGCGGACCGGCGTGACGACGAACTGCTGGACCACGACGAAGCCGCTGCCCTGATTCTCGGCCTGCAGGACCGCACCACCCGCGACCGGCTGGCCGAGTGGATGGAGGGCGACGAAGCCGACCCCGCACTCCGCCTGTGGCGCGCACTCGCCCGTCGATGCGTCGGCCCCTACGGCGAGCACGCCGCGGCGCCCCTCACCCTCGCCGGATGGGTCGCCTGGTCGACAGGTGACGAGATCGAAGCCCGCGAAGCCCTCGCCATGGCGCTCGCCGCGGACCCCACGTACGTCTTCGCGCGCCTCCTCCACCAGGCCGTCAACGAAGGGCTGGACCCCGAGTCGGTGCGGCGCTGCCTGCGCGCGGCGCGTGACGAACGCACACGTGCCGCGACGTCAGCAGAGCGTGCCGGCGCCGTGGCAGAGAGCCGAGACGGCACGGACCGACCGTGCGCCGACGAGCCCTCCGCGGCACCCGGCCTTTGCGCCGGCGATGCCGCCGATGTGGACGCCGTCCAGCCTGCGACCGGTACCGGGGTGAAGGTGCCGCCGAGGTCCGGCACCGGCGAGCGGCGACGACGCCCCGGAACCGGACGCCCGCGGGCCGGAACGCGCCCGCGGACCCAACGACCGGCCGGCGCACGCCCACGCACCGCGGGCAGGACGACCGGCCGGCACGAAGGCGCCGCCGGGGACGGCACGCCGACGGCCGGCGCAGACGTCGAGGGGGAAAGGTGAGTGGGGTTCCGCCGGCAGGCACGGGGCGTCGCAGGTGCGCGGACGGCGGTGGTGCGGGCCGCCGAACCGCTGTGAGCAGTGACGCTTTCGGGTGTCGATCCAGGTCCGGCCCGCCCCGAGGGGTTCGCGATCGGGCGTGTCACCATCAGCCCGCCCCAGAGCCATTCCGGTGGGGGCGTGACCCCGGCGAGCCCAGCTCCGTTCACCTGAGTGGCGGAACCTCAGGGCCAGGTGTACGGCCGCACCGAACCCGCTCCGCCGCAGCCCCCCATCCGGCGCCGACCACGCCCGAGACGCACAGCGGGCAGAAGCGCCATCGCATGCGGCAGCCCACGCCGCCGTTCGCGGCCCCGCCGGACACCCTCACAGCTTCGCCGCACCGGACAGCCGGCGGCCCGCACCTCACACCGACCACGGCACCCACGGCCTCCACCAACATCCCGCAGCCACACCCGGCCGCGCATGCCGCCACACCCGCTACCGCCGAGGCCACATCACCGGGCGCCCCCGGCAGCACCGCGACCGCCCCGCGACCGACCTCCCACGGCATAGCGCCGCCGGCCCGGCCCACCGCCCCCCGGCAGCCGGTCGATCTCCCGGCCGTTCACACCAGCCTGATCGGCGTCGCGCTGCCCGGACTCGCGATCTCGCAGGACGGGCAGCTCACCGGCCGACGGCTGGACGGCATCTACCGCGCCGGCCGGCGTCTGCTGTCCCGCTGCCAAGTCCGGGTCGCCGGGCGTGAACCGCTCACCGTGCAGGCACGGACGACCGGCGCCGACCGGCTCGCCCGGTCCGTCTCGGTCGTGATCCGCTGTCGACCGTGATCCGCGATGTTTCGACATGATCGGCTGACGACCGTGATCCACGTCGCTTCGACCGTGATCCGCTGTCGACCATGACCCGCGCTGTTTCGATCGTGATCCGGTCTGCCTGAGACTTGATCAGGTCGGCCCGTGTGTGACCGGCTGCTCCGACCTGATCCCGGGATCACTTCGCGCCCGCAGATCGGTAGCCGGAGAACGTGCGTCTCGGGAACCGCCTGCCGCACCCCGGCACAGATGACCCGGAACGGAAGGCGGCGGACGCATTGCACACCGCACGGCGAAAGGAAGCCGGACGCACGGCGCACCGCACGGGCGAAAGGAAGTGGATCAGCGGGCGAAGCGGCCGACGAAGGGCGTGTTTATCGTCAGGCAGACGACTATGATCGCCGCATGCCCTACGACCCGTCAGCCTTTCCGCCCTTCGCCGTCACCGTGGACCTGGTCGTGCTGACCGTGCGCCGCCATGCCCTGTGCGCGCTGGCGGTGCGCAGGGGCGAGGCGCCGTTCAAGGGACGCTGGGCGCTGCCCGGCGGTTTTGTACGGGCCGATGAGGATCTGGCGCAGGCCGCAGCGCGCGAGCTGGCCGAGGAGACGGGACTGCGCGTCCACGACCCCTCGGTACCCGTCCAGGACAACGGCGCGCACCTGGAGCAGCTGGCGACCTACGGCGACCCCAAGCGCGACCCGCGCATGCGCGTCGTCAGCGTCGCGCACCTGGCGCTGGCCCCTGATCTGCCCGCGCCGCGGGCGGGCGGTGACGCCAGCAACGCGCGGTGGGCCCCCGTGGAGGAGTTGCTGCAGCAGGGCGGTTACGGCCGTGACGGGGAAGCGGTCGCCCCCCTCGCCTTCGACCACGCGCAGATCCTCGCGGACGGCGTCGAGCGCGCCCGCTCCAAGATCGAGTACTCCTCGCTGGCCACGGCGTTCTGCCCGCCCGAGTTCACGGTCGGCGAGCTGCGCCGCGTGTACGAGGCGGTGTGGGGCGTCGCTCTCGACCCGCGCAACTTCCACCGCAAGGTGACCGGCACCCCGGGATTCCTGGTCCCCACGGGCGGCACCACCACCCGCCAGGGCGGCCGTCCCGCCCAGCTCTTCCGAGCGGGCGGCGCCACCCTGCTCAACCCGCCGATGCTGCGCCCCGAAGTCTGACAGTCCCCATCAGGGGCAATCTGCTGCTCCCGGAATCCCGCGCTGCTGCACGGGCCATGCCGGCTGCAGGGCCACACGGGTGCTCCAGGACCTACGGGATGCCGTACGGCGGCGACCAGCACCGAACGCGCCCGGGATGCCCGAAAAACCCGAAATGGCGCGCTATCTTGCTGCGGTGATCCAGGCCTTCGGACTGACCAGCAATCCGCGCAAGGACCTTCCCCCCGCCGTCGACGACGTCTCCTTCGAGGCGCATGCGGGCCGCGTCACCACGCTGCTGGGCGCAGCCGGTGCCGGCAAGACCACGGTGCTGAGGCTGATGCTCGAACTCGAACAGGGCCGTGGCATCACCTACTTCAGAGGCCGCCCGCTGCACCGCATCGCCCATCCGTCCCGCGAGGTCGGAGTGGTGCTGGGCGATGTCCCCGGACATCCCGCCCGCACGGTCCGTGGTCATCTGCGCATGCTGTGCGCGGCGGCCGGAGTCCCGGCGCGCCGGGCCGACGAAGTCCTCGAAGCCGCCGGGCTCGTCGGCTTGCGCGAGGAACGCCTCGGCACTCTCTCGCGCGGTATGGACCGCCGGCTCGGACTGGCCTGCGCCCTCCTCGCCGACCCGCACACCCTCGTCCTCGACAACCCCACCGACGGGCTCTCCGCCCGGGAGAGCCGCTGGCTGCACGGGATGCTGCGTGCGCACACCACCCAGGGCGGCACGGTCCTGCTCACCACGACCGACCCCAAAGAGGCCGCCCGCACCGCCGACCGGGTCGTCACCCTGGAGGAGGGCAAGGTCGTCGCCGACCAGGAGGCCGCGGACTTCTCCCGAACCCGGCTGCGGCCCCGGGTGGCCGTGCGCAGCCCGCACGCGCCCCGCCTGGCGGCCCTGCTCGCCAAGGAGGCCCGAACTGCCCGGCGCTCCGTGGAGGTCGTGCCCGAGGCCGGAAACCGCCTCTCCGTGTACGGCAGCACCTGCGCCGAGGTCGGAGAGATCGCCTACCGGTACGGCATCCTCGTTCACCAACTCGCCGACGAGGTCGGCGACATGGGCGCCGGCGCGGCCGCCGAACCGTGGGGTGAGGCCGGGAACGGCGCTGATCTCGGGGAGATTGAGCGGGCGTACGGCAGCGAGGGAGATGGGGATCGGGCGGCTCTCCCTGCCGCGGAGGGCGAAGGGCCAGGCGGAGCCGGCGACCGACCGGTCATCGGACCCCAAGCGACCCAGGAAGTAACTGAGGTCTCACTGGCCGCAGAGGCAACGAAACATCGGGCGACAGGCCTTCCCGCGGTAACGGAAGGGCAGCCGCACGCGGAAGGGCAGCCGCACGCGGAAGAGCCGCCGCACGCTGAAGAGTCGCCGCACGCCGAAGAGGAGTCGGACGCTGACGGCGGGCGCGGCAGTGGTGACCGCGGTGGTCAGGATGCCTCTGCGGTTCGGGCCCCCCTCCCTCCCCTCCCACCCCCCATCTCCGTCCGCCCCGCGCCCAGCCCCCTGCGCCCCCTCCGTTACGAGGTGCGGCGCGCCACGGGGATCAGTACCGGTTTCGTCACCTGCGCCGCCGTGCTGATCGTCTCCGCTCTCACCGCCGTGATCCTGGCTCGCATCGGGCACACTCCGCAGCACCGGCTGCTCGCCGCCTGGCCGCGGGAACTGCCCTGGCCGCCCGCTGCGCTCGGTGCCGGGTTGCTGGGCGCGCTCGCGTTCGGTGACGAGTTCCGCCACCCCGCTCTGGCGGCGGACCGCGGCACCGTGCCCCGCCGGCTGGGGCTGCTCACGGCCAAGCTCGTGGTCTCCGCGGCCACGGCGCTGATGCTGGCCTTTCTCTCCGTGGGCTGCGATGCCGAAGTGCTGTACCTGTTCTACGGGCGGGAGCTCACGGAAGTTCCCGGGGACTGGCTTGTGATGTCCGCGAGTTGGGCCGGGCTGGTCGTCGGATGCGCGTGGGCCGGTGTGCTGGCCGCCGGTGTCTTCCGGTCCACGACGGCAGGGCTGGCCGCCGTGGTCGCCGTACCGGTCGCCGTCGTGCCCCTCGTACACCAGGCCGTCGCGGGAGCGTCCGTGCGAGAGGCCGCCGGGCTGTCCGCGCGGATGCGTGAGGTGCTTCTGCTGCAGTGGCCCTTCGGCGGAGAGCGCTATCTGCTCGCCGCCGTTCGCTTGATCGCGCAACCTGTCGGGGGCGCGCTGATGTTGTCCCTCACGGCTCTGCTCTGCGCATATGTGCTCACCAACCTGCGCAGCCGGGTCCGCTGACGACCGTCCGTGCCCGCCCCTGCACGGGTTGTGTGCAACTCTCCCGAGGGAAGCTCATTTCTTTCCGATAAGGCGTCAATTGCGATGCGGTGAGCGATCACCCTTTCGTGTGCTTTTCACCAAAGCCCTCAAGGGAGTTGGGGGCAGCGCCGAGAAAGGAATCCGTGAGTACCCTTGCGCACACCATGATGACCGCCGCCCGCTCCGCAGACTCCGGCCTCGCCGGCCCGGGCGAACTCGACCGCTACCCCTACGCCGAGGCCCCCGCCGACCGCGTCGGCGCACCCGTCTGGGAAGGAGCGGAGCCCGAGCTCGGCCGGGTGGGCCGGCGGGCCGCGGGCAACCGCGGCCGCGGGCTGCACGGCCAACTCGTCCAGCAGCTGGGACAGATGATCGTCTCCGGTGACCTGGGTGCCGACCGCCCGCTGGTACCCGAGGAGATCGGCCAGCGCTTCGAGGTCTCCCGCACCGTCGTGCGCGAGTCGCTCCGCGTGCTGGAGGCCAAGGGACTGGTCAGCGCCCGCCCGAACGTGGGCACGCGCGTGCGCCCCGTCAGCGACTGGAACCTTCTCGATTCGGACATCATCGAGTGGCGTGCGTTCGGACCGCAGCGTGACGACCAGCGTCGTGAGCTGCACGAGCTGCGGTGGACGATCGAGCCGCTGGCCGCGCGCCTGGCCGCGGGGCACGGGCGTGAGGACATCCAGCAGCGGCTGGCCGACATGGTCGAGATCATGGGGCACGCCCTGGCGCAGGGCGACGCGCTGACCTTCGCCCGTGCCGATGCCGAGTACCACACCCTGCTCATCCAGCTCGCGGGCAACCGCATGCTCGAGCACCTCTCCGGGATCGTCTCCTCGGCCCTTCAGGTTTCCGGCGGCCCGATCGCCGGCTGTGACCGGCCGAACGACGCGTCCCTGGCGCTGCACGGCAGGATCGTCGACGCCCTCGCCGCCGCGGACGGCTCCGCGGCCGAGATGGCCATGCGGCAACTGCTCACCGTCCACCCCGAGGTGGAGCCCGTGGTTCCCGCGCCGCGCGAACACTGACCCCGTTCCGCGGACGGCCCGGCCGGGGGATGCCGCCCCCCTCCTGCGGTATCCACCGGCCGTCCGCCGCCACACCGGTCCCCGCGGGCTGCGCACCATGTCGCGGGGACCGGTGGCCGGGCGCGCTTGGTCCGGCGGCGGGACGAAGGTGACGTGGCCGCTGCTTCCACCCACTGTGGCCGTCGTTTCCACCCTCTGGCGGGGCCCGTGGTCACCGGTCGGTCTCGGTGGCGCCTGTGGCCGTCGGGCGGTGCCTGTGGTCGGTGACGGAGCCCGGCGGTGTCGGTGACGGGACCGTGAACCCGAGTCGAACGGGGATTCGGCGCCCCGTCCACGGGTACAAGTGACCATGTGTGCCCGTGTCTGACCGCTTTTGAGCGCTTACGGGGTGTGACTCGGGCCACGAAGATTGGGCGTAACGCTCGTGGAAACAACGCGATGACCTAAGAGGTGACAGCCGCGGAGGGAATACGGACGCCGTTCATGGCGCTGTGCATCTTCCCGGCGCCCGCCCGCGCCGTCGGCCCATCCCCAAGCCGGTGGTCGGCTCCTGTCCGCAGTGGACGGGGCCGGAAGCCGTTTTCCAACGTTCCGAGAGGTTGTTCGTGTCGGCCAGCACATCCCGTACGCTCCCGCCGGAGATTGCCGAGTCCGTCTCTGTCATGGCGCTCATCGAGCGGGGAAAGGCTGAGGGGCAGATCGCCGGCGACGATGTGCGTCGGGCCTTCGAAGCTGACCAGATCCCGGCCACTCAGTGGAAGAACGTACTGCGCAGCCTCAACCAGATCCTCGAGGAAGAGGGTGTGACGCTGATGGTCAGTGCCGCAGAGCCAAAGCGCACCCGAAAGAGCGTCGCAGCGAAGACCCCGGCCAAGCGCACCGCCAGCAGGACGGTCGCGGCGAAGACGGTGACCACCCGCAAGGCCACCGCGACGACCGCGGCTGCCCCGGAGGCGCCGGCCGACCCCGCGGCTGATCCGATCGAGGAAGCCTCGACCGAGAAGAAGGCCGCGGTGAAGAAGGCCGCCCCCGCCAAGAAGGCGGCGGCGAAGAAGGCCGCCCCCGCCAAGAAGACGGCGGCAAAGAAGACGGCTGCCAAGAAGGACGACGCCGAGCCGGTCGAGGAAGAGGTCCTCGAGGAAGCCAAGGTCGGCGACGAGCCCGAGGGCACCGAGAGCGCCGGCTTCGTCCTCTCCGACGAGGACGAGGACGACGCGCCCGCGCAGCAGGTCGCCGCGGCCGGTGCCACCGCCGACCCGGTCAAGGACTACCTCAAGCAGATCGGCAAGGTCCCCCTGCTCAACGCCGAGCAGGAGGTCGAGCTCGCCAAGCGCATCGAGGCGGGTCTGTTCGCCGAGGACAAGCTGGCGAACTCCGACAAGCTGGCCCCGAAGCTCAAGCGCGAGCTTGAGATCATCGCCGAGGACGGCCGCCGCGCCAAGAACCACCTGCTGGAGGCCAACCTCCGCCTGGTGGTCTCCCTGGCCAAGCGCTACACCGGCCGCGGCATGCTCTTCCTGGACCTCATCCAGGAGGGCAACCTCGGTCTGATCCGCGCGGTCGAGAAGTTCGACTACACCAAGGGCTACAAGTTCTCCACGTATGCCACCTGGTGGATCCGTCAGGCGATCACCCGCGCGATGGCCGACCAGGCCCGCACCATCCGTATCCCGGTGCACATGGTCGAGGTCATCAACAAGCTCGCGCGCGTGCAGCGCCAGATGCTCCAGGACCTGGGCCGCGAGCCCACCCCGGAGGAGCTGGCCAAGGAACTCGACATGACCCCGGAGAAGGTCATCGAGGTCCAGAAGTACGGCCGCGAGCCCATCTCCCTGCACACCCCGCTGGGTGAGGACGGCGACAGCGAGTTCGGCGACCTCATCGAGGACTCCGAGGCCGTGGTCCCCGCCGACGCCGTCAGCTTCACGCTCCTGCAGGAGCAGCTGCACTCCGTCCTGGACACCCTGTCCGAGCGCGAGGCCGGCGTCGTCTCCATGCGGTTCGGTCTCACCGACGGTCAGCCGAAGACCCTCGACGAGATCGGCAAGGTCTACGGCGTGACGCGTGAGCGCATCCGCCAGATCGAGTCCAAGACCATGTCGAAGCTCCGCCACCCGTCCCGTTCCCAGGTGCTGCGCGACTACCTCGACTAGGTCGCGGTCGTACGACGCAGAAGGCCCGGTCTCCCGAGAGGGAGCCGGGCCTTCTCCATGGTCCAGCGGGTGCGGGGCACCCGGAGCTGGATCACTCTGGGTGTTCCATGACGAACCCCGAGTGAGGAGCGTGCATGCGTCGTTCCATTGCCCGCGCGTTGATCCGGCCGCTGGTCCTGGCGGCCGCCGCAGGGGCCATACCGCTGATGTCCGCCGCCCCCTCGTCCGCCGACAGCGTGGTGGTCGGGGGCTTCCCCGTCGATGTCGCGCAGAGTCCCTGGACGGTGGCGTTGTCCAGTCGTGACCGGTTCGGGGGTACGCGGGCAGGGCAGTTCTGCGGGGGAGTGGCGATCGGCCGCACCGCCGTGCTCACCGCCGCCCATTGCCTCGGCGAGGACGTCCTGGGCGGGCCGCCTGAGCGGCTGCGGGACTTCAAGGTCATCGCCGGACGCACAAATCTGTTGTCGGACCAGGGCAGTGAGATCCCGGTCCGCGAGACCTGGGTGAACCCCGGCTACCACGCCGGCAGCAACACCGGTGATTTCGCGGTGCTCACCCTGTCCCGGCCGCTGCCCAGCAGCGCCGTCATCAGCATGGCCGCCGACGGCGACCCGGCGTACGCCCCCGGCACGCGCGCGCTGGTCTACGGCTGGGGCGATGTCACAGGGGCAGGAGACTACGCCGCGAGTCTGCGAGCCGCTCCCGTGCGTGTCCTGTCGGACGCGCTGTGTGAGCAGGCCTACCCAGGTGGCGGTGACGGAACGTACGACGCCGAAAGCATGGTGTGTGCCGGTGAGCGGTCCGGCGGCAGAGACGCCTGCCAGGGCGACAGCGGAGGCCCGTTGGTCGCCGAGGGGCGGCTGATCGGGCTGGTGTCATGGGGGAGTGGCTGCGGACGGGCCGGGAGTCCGGGCGTCTACACGCGCGTGTCCGGCGTCGTACGGACGCTCAGCCGTGGGTGATGGGCCCGGGGGAGCCTGAGGGCCCCTGGGTGGCGCCTGGCGGCTCCTGGCCGGCTTGCAGGGGCCTGCCGACCCCTGTCCCTCTCCTTTACCTCGACGAGCACGGGCGGCCGCCCCCTTCGGGGACGACCGCCCGTGCGCCGGCCTGTGCCGGAGCTGGCTCGTCGTGGTCGCGCAGAGTCAGTGCTCTTCTTCGGAGGCGGATGCCGGAACGGCGGTCAGTCGCTCGGTCTCGTCCTGTATCTCAGCGGCGATCTTCTTGAGTTCCGGCTCGAACTTGCGACCGTGGTGGGCGCAGAAGAGCAGTTCTCCGCCACTCAGCAGGACGACGCGCAGGTATGCCTGGGCGCCGCAGCGGTCGCAGCGATCAGCGGCCGTCAGCGGGCTCGCGGAAGTCAGAACAGTAGTCACGTCGCCTCTTCTCTAGCTCGACGAGCTGTCGTACCAGGGTCAACATCCAACCAGCCCCAAAACGTTCCCGCTCGCGGCTTTTCCTCGAAAAAAATCTCCGAGAGGGTTGGCTGCTGCCGGGTTGGCGGCGAATGTGCCGTATTGCGTATCTGTCGTGTCCTACGGTTTCGCTCTGTCGGTCATGGTCGCCCTCCCGGCGGGATTGCCGGTTTGTTCATGAGGACGTGCCCGGAGCCTAAACGGTTCATGCCTCCCAGGGAACGTGATGTGCACGTCACCCCATCGAGGGATCGAACAAGCTTACGATCCTGCACTAGGGTGAACCGAGCACGAGGGTGGCGTTACAACGGCTCTACCAGGCCTCGGTACCCTCTCACCGGTGACCGAAGCCGGCCCCTTACCCATCAGGGCCCCATCTGAAATTCAGCGAGGAGCGAACCGCGTGACCGCCGAGACGTCCGTGTCGTCCACAGCGCTGCTGGCAGGAGCAGAGCGGGACGGATCCAATTACACCGCGCGGCACCTGCTCGTCCTCGAGGGGCTCGAGGCCGTACGCAAGCGTCCGGGTATGTACATCGGGTCCACCGACAGCCGTGGCCTGATGCACTGCCTGTGGGAGATCATCGACAACTCCGTCGACGAGGCCCTCGGTGGCTACTGCGACCACATCGAGGTGATCCTGCACGACGACGCCTCCGTCGAGGTGCGGGACAACGGCCGCGGTATTCCGGTCGACGTCGAGCCCAAGACAGGCCTGTCCGGTGTCGAAGTCGTCATGACCAAGCTGCACGCCGGAGGCAAGTTCGGCGGTGGCTCCTACGCGGCCTCCGGTGGTCTGCACGGCGTCGGGGCCTCCGTCGTGAACGCCCTGTCCGCCCGGCTGGACGTCGAGGTGGACCGTAGCGGCCACACGCACGCCATCAGCTTCCGCCGCGGCGTCCCCGGCGCCTTCACCGGCGAGGGCCCGGACGCGAAGTTCGAGGCCAAGAGCGGACTGCGCAAGGCCAAGAAGATCCCCAGGACCCGCACCGGCACGCGCGTGCGGTACTGGGCCGACCGCCAGATCTTCCTCAAGGACGCCAAGCTCTCTCTGGAGACGCTGCACCAGCGCGCCCGCCAGACCGCCTTCCTCGTGCCCGGCCTGACCATCGTCGTCCGTGACGAATACGGCCTCGGTGAGGGCGGCAGCAAGGGCGAGGAGTCGTTCCGCTTCGACGGCGGCATCAGCGAGTTCTGCGAGTACCTGGCCGGCGACAAGCCGATCTGCGACGTGCTCCGCTTCAGCGGGCAGGGCACGTTCAAGGAGACCGTCCCGGTCCTGGACGAGCACGGCCAGATGACGCCCACCGAGGTCACCCGTGAGCTGGGCGTGGACGTGGCGATGCGCTGGGGCACCGGCTACGACACGATGCTCAGGTCCTTCGTCAACATCATCGCCACCCCCAAGGGCGGCACCCACGTCGCCGGCTTCGAGCAGGCGATCGCCAAGACGATGAACGAGGTCCTGCGCGCCAAGAAGCTCCTGCGCGTCGCTGAAGACGACATCGTCAAGGACGACGCCCTGGAAGGCCTCACCGCCGTCGTCACCGTCCGGCTCGCAGAACCGCAGTTCGAGGGCCAGACCAAGGAGGTCCTCGGCACCTCGGCGGCTCGCCGCATCGTGAACAACGTGATCACCAAGGAACTCAAGGCGTTCCTCACCTCCACGAAGCGTGACGCCGCCGCCCAGGCCCGGGTGGTCATGGAGAAGGCCGTCGCCGCGGCACGCACGCGTATCGCCGCGCGCCAGCACAAGGACGCCCAGCGTCGCAAGACGGCCCTGGAGTCCTCCTCGCTGCCGGCCAAGCTGGCCGACTGCCGCAGCGACGACGTCGAGCGGAGCGAGCTGTTCATCGTCGAGGGCGACTCCGCGCTCGGCACGGCCAAGCTCGCCCGTAACTCCGAGTTCCAGGCGCTGCTGCCGATCCGCGGCAAGATCCTCAACGTTCAGAAGTCCTCCGTGACCGACATGCTGAAGAACGCCGAGTGCGGCGCGATCATCCAGGTCATAGGAGCGGGCTCCGGGCGCACCTTCGATCTCGACGCGGCACGCTACGGCAAGATCATCATGATGACCGACGCCGACGTCGACGGCTCCCACATCCGCACGCTGCTGCTGACCTTGTTCCACCGCTACATGCGGCCGATGGTGGAGGCGGGCCGGGTCTTCGCGGCGGTGCCGCCGCTGCACCGCATCGAGCTGGTCCAGCCGAAGAAGGGCCAGGACAAGTACGTGTACACGTACTCGGACCGTGAGCTGCGGGACAAGCTGATGGAGTTCCAGAGCAAGGGTGTCCGCTACAAGGACTCCATCCAGCGCTACAAGGGTCTGGGCGAGATGGACGCCGACCAGCTGGCCGAGACGACGATGGACCCGCGTCGCCGCACCCTGCGCCGGATCAACCTCACCGACCTGGAGGCGGCGGAGCAGGTGTTCGACCTGCTCATGGGCAACGACGTTGCGCCACGCAAGGAGTTCATCTCCAGCTCGGCGGCGACGCTGGACCGCTCCCGCATCGACGCGTAGTCGCTGAGCTGGACCTGGCCGACCCATTCGGGGCCCCTGGCCGGACGCGTGAGATGCGTCCGGCCCAGGGGCCCCGGGCCGTGCCCGCCCTGGCAGGGGCTTACGTCCTGGCAGAACCCGCGTGCTGACGGGGCGCGCTGTGGCGGAGCGACCGCGGGCACCACGACGCCGCCCCCGCACTCGCCCCCGCCCGAGCCGCCCTGCGCCACGAGGCGCTCACCGCCACCAGACGCTCTCCACCCGTGGGTGGAGGGAGCACCCTCTGCGGTTCCACCCGGTTTTCCACCCCCGCTCCGATCCGCCCGACCTGCGCTTTTCCGTAGCTTCATAGGCGTCGGCGGCACCCGCTGCCGGCCCCCGTTCCGCTCACGGAGGCTTGCATGTCCGGGCTCGTCAATGTGCTGGTGATGGTCGCCGTCGCCGTGCTGGTGATCGTGCGCCAGTTCAGTGCCCGCCGCGTCAGTGCCGACAGCCGCTGGTGGCTGGTTCCCGTCATCCTCGCGGCTATGGCGCTGCGCTCGCCGGGTCTGCTGGACGCCCATCACCGTGCCGGGTCCGTGATGCTGCTCGCCGCCGAGCTCCTCATAGCCGCCGCGACCGGCGCCGGGTGGGCCTGGACGACCCGTATGTGGGTGGAGACCGACGGCACCGTCTGGAGCAGGAGCACCAAGGCCAGCGGGGCAGCCTGGGCCGCCGGCGTCGCCCTGCGCCTGGGTCTCATCGGCCTCGGTCTGCTGCTGGGGATACACCAGAACAGCACCGCTCTCCTGCTCGGCCTCGCGTGCACGCTGCTCGTCCGCTCCGGGATCCTGGTCGTGCGGGCTCAGTCCATGTCCCCGGTGACCGAACCCGCCGCGTCGTACGGTGACGCCATGATCCGGCAGGCACGGAAGGAACGCGTGTGACGGAGAACGCCTGGACGCGCTGGCCCTCCCGGGAGGCCCTCGGCAGTGAGGGCATCTCACGGGCCCGGCGCCTGCTCGCCTGGGCGGTCCGGCTCGTCGCGATCGGGGCGCTGCTGTGGAGTTCCTTCACCGGCGGCCGCGTCCACGGGTGGGGCATCGCGGCCGCCGCAGGGGTTGTCTTCGCGGCCATCGCTGCCGGCTGGGCCTTTTACCGGACCACTCTCGCCCACCGGCTCGTCCCGTCCATCGTCCTGTGCCTGCTGCTCGTGGCTCTCGCGGTCGGCGCGCAGGCCGCCGAGTTCAAGGTGCCGGCTCTGGTCATCTGGTGCGGCTGCGGTGTCGCCGCGCTGGAACGGCTGCCACTCGCGGCGGCTCTTCCCGTCACCTGGTTGTCCTTCCAGGCGTACGCCACCGTCAACGACGACGCGTGGCTGACCACGGTCGTGACGACGGTCGGCCTGGCTCTCGGCGGATACGCTCTGCGGCTGGACGCCGAGGCCCGCGGCAGCGCCCAGCGGCTGCTCGCCCAGGAACGAGCCGCCCGGGCGGCCGAGGCGGAGTCGGCGGCCCTGGCGGAGCGAGCCAGGATCGCCCGGGAGATCCACGACGTGCTCGCCCACAGTCTCTCCGCCCAGCTCGTGCATCTTGAGGCGGCCCGGCTGCTCGTCGAACGCGGCGCGGACCGCGAGCAGATCCTCGAACGCGTCGTGGCGGCCCGGGGTATGGCCCGGGAGGGCCTCGCCGAGACCCGGCAGGCGCTTTCCGCTCTGCGCGGAGAACTGACCCCGGTGGAGGACTTTCTGAGAGAACTGGTCAGGCAGACCGACGGCGCGGAGGTCACTGTCTCGGGTGAGAGCCGGCCGCTGCCGGCGGAGGCCTCGCAGGCGGTGCGCAGGGTCGCCCAGGAGGCCCTGACGAACGTCCGCAAGCACGCGCCCGGGGCCAAGGTCGAGGTGCGGCTGGACTACACCGAGCATGAAGTGGCGCTGCAGGTAAGGGATTCGGGCGGCGGACCGGGGGAGCTGACCGGGTCGGGCGCCGGGTACGGTCTGTTGGGGATGCGCGAGCGAGCCGAGTTGCTGGGCGGGTCGCTCGACGCCGGGCCGGGTGAGAAGGGCTTCGTGGTGACGTTGAAGGTGCCGGTATGACCGAGGGGGAGGGGACGGTGTCCGCCCGTGTCGTGGTCGCCGACGACCAGACCGTCGTCCGCGAAGGCATCGTGATGCTGCTGGGCCTGTTGCCCGGTGTCGAGGTCGTCGGCGCGGCCGGGGACGGGGACGAGGCGGTGAGACTCGTCGCGGAACTGGACCCCGACGTCGTGCTGATGGACCTGCGTATGCCTCGCTGCGACGGGGTGGAGGCCACCCGGCGGATTCGAGCGGAGCATCCGCGCACCCAGGTCGTCGTCCTGACGACGTACGCCGACGACGACTCCCTGTTCCCGGCGCTGCGCGCGGGAGCACGCGGGTATCTGACCAAGGACGCGGGCGGGGACGAGATCGTGCGGGCCGTGCACAGCGTGCTGTCCGGTGATGCCGGGCTGTCCCCGAGCATCCAACGGCGCCTGCTGGAGAGGCTGTCGGAGCCCGAACCCCGGCAGCAGATGCCCGCCGAGGCGGCACCGGACGGACTCACGGTGCGGGAGACGGAGGTGCTGCTGCTCATCGCGGAGGGGCTCAGCAACCAGGAGATCGCCCGGAGACTGCACGTGTCCACCGCGACCGTGAAGACCCACATCAACAACCTCTTCGCCAAGACCGGGCTCAAGGACCGGGCGCAGGCCGTGCGATACGCGTATGCGAAGGGGCTGGCACGGCCGCCGGCCGGGGAGGTCACCTGATGGGGTGAAGAGCGCGGGGAAAAGAGTTGGGGATCTTCCCGTTCTGTCCATGCTTGGGCATGCAGTCAAGCAAACGTCGTCCAAGCGGGGGCGGTCCAGAAGGTTCCACCGCGCACGAGCAACGCCCCGCCCCCTTCGGTGTCGGCGCTCCGGAGAGCGCCCGGCATGACGACCCTTGGTACGACGCGCTCGCCTCGGGATGGGGCGAGTCGGTCGCCGGCGCGGCCCCGGCCGTCGCCGTTCCGGCCGCGGGCCGGGAGCCGACTGAGGTGGCCGCGGCCGACGTCTACCTCGAAGTGCAGGGCAGCGCGGCCTTCCAGGAGGTCCGCAGCCGGTACCGGAGGTTCGTGATTCCGGCGGTCGTCGGCTTCCTTCTCTGGTACGTCGGGTACGTCGTGGCGGCGACGGCCGCGCCCGATTTCATGGAGCGCCGGGTGGCGGGTGCGGTGAACGTGGCGATGCTCGCCGGGCTCGGTCAGTTCCTCACCACGTTCCTGCTCACCTGGGCCTACGCCCGCCACGCCCGGCTGCGCCGGGACCGGGCCGCACTCGATCTGCGCTGGGACACCCAGGAGATGACGCGCGGTGCCCGAGGCGGTGCCGTATGACCGGAAACCACCACACGCTCGCGCTGGCGCTGTTCAGCGTGTTCGTCGCCGTCACGCTGGCGATCACGACCTGGGTGAGCCGTCACCGGCACGGTTCGGCTGAGGAGTTCTACGCCGGGGGACGGCTCTTCTCCCCGATGGAAAATGGTTTTGCCATCGCGGGCGACTACATGTCGGCCGCTTCTTTCCTCGGCATCTCCGGACTCATCGCGCTGTACGGCTACGACGGCCTTTTGTACTCGGTCGGGTTTCTCGTGGCATGGCTGGTGGTGCTCTTCCTGGTCGCCGAACTGGTCCGCAACTGCGGGCGGTTCACCCTCGCGGACGTGGTCGCCGCCCGCATGCGGGAGCGGCCCGTGCGGATCGCGGCGGGAACTTCCTCGGTCACCGTGTCCGTTCTCTATCTGGTGGCGCAGATGGTGGGCGCGGGCAGCCTGGTCGCCCTGCTCCTGGGGCGTTCGAGCGGGGCGGCGCAGTCCTGGGCCGTCATCGGCGTGGGCGCACTGATGGTGATCTACGTGTCGTTGGGAGGGATGCGGGCCACCACATGGATCCAGATCGTCAAGGCGGTCATGCTGCTCGGCGGCACGGTCGCGCTGACCGTGCTCGTCCTCGTCCGCTTCCACGGCGACTTCGACCGGCTGCTGCTCACGGCGGCCGACCGCAGCGGGCACGGAGACGCGTTCCTGGCCCCCGGGCTGCGCTACGGCGCGAACTGGACCGCCCGGTTGGACTTCATCAGCCTGGGTCTGGCGCTGGTGCTGGGCACAGCCGGGCTGCCGCACATCCTGGCCCGCTTCTACACCGTGCCCACGGCCCGGGCCGCCCGTCGCTCGGTGGTCTGGTCGATCGGCCTCATCGGCGGTTTCTACCTGATGACGATCGTCCTCGGCTTCGGCGCCGCCGCGATCGTCGGCCCGCAGGCGGTACGGCAGTCCAACGCGGCCGGGAACACGGCGGTGCCGCTGCTGGCGCTCGACCTCGGTGGCGGCCTCGACTCCACGGGAGGCACGGTGCTGTTCGCGGTCGTCACCGCTGTGGCCTTCGCGACGATCCTCGCCGTGGTCGCCGGTATCACGCTGGCCTCGTCCGCCTCCGTCGCCCACGACCTGTACGCCTCGCTGCGCCGCCGTACGAGCAAGCAGCGCAGTGAGGTTGCCGTCGCCCGGGCCGCGGCTGTCGGCATCGGCGTGGTCGCGATCGCCCTGGGACTGCTGGCCCGCGACCTCAACGTGGCGTTCCTGGTCGGGCTGGCCTTCGCCGTCGCCGCGTCCGCGAACCTGCCGGTGCTGCTCTATTCGCTGTTCTGGCGTGGCTTCACCACGCGCGGTGCGGTGTGGGCCGTCTACGGCGGACTGCTTCCGGCCCTGCTGCTCGTCATCCTGTCCCCGGTGGTCTCCGGCGGGCCCAACTCCCTCTTCCCGGGCGTCGACTTCCAGGTCTTCCCGTTGGAGAACCCCGGCCTGGTGTCCATCCCGCTGGGCTTCCTCGCCGGCTGGCTGGGCACCGTGACCTCCACGGAGGCCCCGGACGAGGCCAAGTACGCGGAGGCCGAGGTGCGTTCGCTCACGGGCGCGGGAGCGGCCTAGGCTCGCCACTTCGGCGGCCGTCGGGGTGCCTTATTGGTTTGCCGCCGGTCAACCCGGTCGTATAGGAAGCTTGCATGCTTACAGGCAGCAAGGTCGGGCTCAGGGCCCGGCACGCGGAGGACATCCCGATCCTGCGGACCGAGCTCTACGACGACGTTGCCAACGCCGCGCGGGCCGAAGGCCGGCCGTGGCGGCCGATGACGCCCGGCTCGGAGGACTCGCGTCTCGTGGTGGACGACAAGGAGCAGGGGCACGTTCCGTTCTCCGTGGTGGAGCTGGAGGGCGGCATGCTGATCGGTACCGCGAATCTGTGGGGCATCGACAACCACAGCCGGTCCGCGCACATCGGGCTGGGACTGCTGCCGTCCGCCCGCGGAAAGGGCTACGGCACCGACGTGGTCGCGGTGCTGTGCCACTACGGCTTCGTCGTACGAGGCCTGCATCGGCTGCAGATCGAGACACTCGCGGACAACGCCGCGATGCTGAGCTCCGCCGAGCACAACGGCTTCGTCCGCGAGGGCGTGCTGCGCTCCTCGGCCTGGGTGATGGGCGAGTTCCTGGACGAGGTGCTGCTCGGGCTCCTGGCCCACGAATGGAAGCCGAGCGTGCAGGCATAGGTTGCGATGCGCCCGTAGCCGACTTACGCCACGACCGTGAGGCCGCCGTGGGGCAGGTCGGTCGGGGGCGAGAGGGACCCTCAGGGCTCAGGGCGCGACCCACGCGTACCGGTGCTCGGGGCGGCCCGTGTCGCCGTACTTCAGGGACAGCCGCAGACGGCCGGCCTGTTCGAGGTGGCGCAGGTAGCGCTGGGCGGTCGAGCGGCTCAGGCCGGTGCGGGTGGCGACCTCGTGGGCCGACAGGGGCTGATCGGAGCGGTGCAGCACCGAGCAGATCAGGTCCGTGGTGGGCTCCGAATGGCCGCTCGGCAACCCCGGCGACGACGGCACCGGAGCCGTCCGCAGGGCGCCGAAGATGCGGTCGACCTGTTCCTGGCCTGCGACGCCGCGGCCGCCGACCCGGTCCACGGTGCGGCGCAGCGCGGCGTAGGAGTCCAGGCGGGTGCGCAGGGCGGCGAAGGTGAACGGTTTCACCAGGTAGTGCAGCGCGCCGAGACGCATCGCGGTCTGTACGGTCGTGACATCACCGGCGGCCGTGATCATGATGACGTCGGTGCCGTGTCCCTGCTGACGCATCCGGTGCACGAGTTGCAGGCCCGTCTGGTCGGGCAGGTAGTGGTCGAGCAGCACCAGGTCGATCCCGCCGCGCTCGACGGCGGCCAGAGCCTGGGCAGCGCTGTGGGCGCGGGCGGCCACCCGGAAGCCGGGAACCTTTCCCACGTACTTGGCGTTGATCTCGGCGACGCGGAAGTCGTCGTCCACCACCAGGACGTCAATCATCGGGCCTCTTTCTGTCACGGCCAGGCGGGCGTGACGCCCGTGTTTCGGCTCCGTTGTTGTAGCGCGAGCAAAATGAGCACAACAGGCTGTTGCAAGCAAAAGAAGCGCATGTGCTCACAAGACTGCTGCTGTGGCCCGCGCCACATCTACGGTCCGGCCCATGAGCACAGACACCAGCCCCGCCATCGAACTGCGGGGCGCAGGCAAAACCTTCCGGACGCCGTCCGGTGGTCTGCACACGGCCGTCAGGGACCTCGACCTGACCGTGCACCAAGGCGAGTTCGTGGCCGTCGTCGGCCCCACAGGTTGCGGCAAGTCGACGACGTTGACGCTGGTCAGCGGCCTGGAGGAGCCCAGCGAGGGCGAGGTTCTGGTCGCCGGTGAGCCGGTGCGCGGCGTCGGCGACAAGGTCGGCTTCGTCTTCCAGCAGGACGCCACCTTCCCGTGGCGCACGGTGCTGTCCAACGTCATGGCGGGCCCCCGCTTCCGCGGCGTACCGAAGGCCGAGGCGAAGGAGAAGGCCCGCGCCTGGCTGGCCCGGGTCGGGCTCTCCGCCTTCGAGGACCGCTATCCGCACCAGCTCTCCGGAGGCCAGCGCAAGCGGGTCGCCCTCGCCGCGACCTTCGTCAACGACCCCGAGATCCTGCTCATGGACGAGCCCTTCTCGGCGCTCGACGTGCAGACCCGGGCGCTGATGTCGGACGAACTGCTGGAGCTGTGGGAGGGCACGCGCGCCTCCGTCGTCTTCGTCACCCACGACCTGGAGGAGTCCATCGCCCTGGCCGACCGGGTCGTCGTGATGACGGCCGGTCCCGCCACCGTCAAGCAGGTCTTCGACATCGACCTGCCGCGGCCCCGCAAGGTCGAGCAGGTGCGCCTGGAGCCGCGCTTCCTGGAGATCTACCGGGAGATCTGGGAGTGCCTCGGCGAAGAGGTGCGCATCACCCGCGAGAGGGGTGCCGCTCATGTCGCCTGAGGTGCTCAGCACGCCGGTCGTCGACACGGCCAAGATCCCGGACCGTGCGCACTCACGCGCGCGTGCCGCCCGCAGACGCAAGGTCGTCGTCACGTCCGTGCGTGTCCTGCTGCTGGTCGCCGTGCTCGGTCTGTGGGAGATGCTCTCGCGCGCCAAGGTCATCGATCCGTTCAACTTCTCGATGCCCTCGCAGATCTGGGACCAGATCTCCACCTGGGTCATGCACGGGACGGCGCTCGGCTCCCTCGGCGAGCAGATCTGGGCCACGCTCTACGAGGCGCTCGTCGGATGGGTCGTCGGTGTCATCGCCGGTGTGGTCCTCGGTATCGCGCTCGGGCGGATCGCCTTCCTCGCCGATGTCCTTGGTCCATACATCAAGGTGCTCAACTCGATACCCAGGATCGTCCTGGCCCCGATCTTCGTGATCTGGTTCGGCCTCGGCCCCGTCTCGAAGGTGGCGTCCGCCGTCGTCCTGGTCTTCTTCCCGGTGTTCTTCAACGCCTTCCAGGGCGCCCGCGAGGTCGACCGCAACCTCGTGGCCAACGCGCGGATCCTCGGCGCGAGCAACCGGCGGGTGACCCTCCAGGTGGTCATCCCGTCTGCGACGTCCTGGATCTTCACCAGCCTCCACGTCAGCTTCGGCTTCGCCCTCATCGGCGCCATCGTCGGCGAGTACATCGGCGCGACCAAGGGCATCGGCCTGCTCGTCGCGCAGTCGCAGGGCACCTTCAACGCCGCCGGCGTGTACGCGGCGATGGTGATCCTGGCCGTCGTCGCCCTCCTGGCCGAGGGGCTGCTGACCTTCGCCGAGCGACGCATCTTCCGCTGGAAGCCGTCCCGCTCCGACAGCTGACGCCGGTCTCTTCTCCCCGTCCTGTCCCGCGCCCTCTTCTCCTGCCGCCCCTTTCACCCCCGCCGCCCGCCCGGCCCTCTTCCAAGGACGTGAACCTCATGCGCAAGACCCCTCGCCAGACCGCCAGATACGCCTCGCTGGCCACCGCCGGCCTGCTCGCCCTCACCTCGCTCACCGCCTGCGCCAACGACGCGGCCGGCACCTCCGCCGATGCGGGCAGCAAGGGTGACGGCAAGGGCGTCAAGGTCAAGATCATGGTCGGCGGCCTGGACAAGGTCATCTACCTGCCGGCGATGCTCACCCAGCGCCTCGGCTACTTCGACGCCGAGGGCCTGGACGTGGAGCTGCTGAGCGAGCCGGCCGGTGTGCAGGCCGAGACCGCGCTCGTCTCCGGTCAGGTCCAGGGCGCCGTCGGCTTCTACGACCACACGCTGGACCTCCAGGTGAAGGGCAAGGCCGTCGAGTCCGTCGTGCAGTTCTCGCACGCGCCCGGCGAGGTGGAGGTCGTCTCCACCAAGGCGGAGAAGGACATCACCTCACCCAAGGACTTCAAGGGCAAGAAGCTCGGCGTCACCGGGCTCGGTTCCTCGACCGACTTCCTCACCAAGTACCTGGCGGTCACCAACGGGGTGAAGGTCAGCGAGTTCACCCCGGTCGCGGTCGGCGCCGGACCGACCTTCATCTCCGCCCTCCAGCAGGGCGCGATCGACGGCGGCATGACGACCGACCCCACGGTCGCGACCATCCTCGACAAGAAGGCCGGGAAGGTGCTGCTCGACATGCGCACGCCCGAGGGCTCGCAGTCGGCGCTCGGCGGTCCGTACCCGTCGTCCAGTCTGTACATGCAGACGGACTGGGTGAACAGCCACAAGGACACCGTCCAGAAGTTGGCCAATGCATTCGTCAAGACGCTCAAGTGGATGTCCACGCACAGCGCCTCCGAGATCGCCGACAAGATGCCCGCCGACTACTCGAAGGGCAACAAGGTCCTGTACGCCGCCGCCATCAAGAGCACGCTGCCGATGTTCACCAAGGACGGCGTGATGCCGGCGAACGGCCCCGAGACCGTCGAGAAGGTACTCAAGGCGTTCAACCCCACCATCAAGAACGCCAAGGTCGACCTCAGCAAGACCTACACGACGGAGTTCGTCGAGAAGGCGGCCGGCTGACAACCGGCAGGAGCACCACCCGGGGATCGAGAAGGCCGGGGGCCGCGGTCCGTACTCCTGGACGGGCACGGCCCCTTCCACCGCCCCCACGGCCGTGCCTCAGGCGCGGGTCGCCCACACGTAACGGTGTTCCGGGCGGCCCGCGTCGCCGTACTTCAGCGTCAGCCGCGCGCGCCCGGTGCGCTCCAGGAGCTTCAGATAGCGCTGCGCGGTCTGCCGGCTCAGTCCCGTTCGCTCGGCGATCTCCTGGGCCGACAGCGGCCCGTCGGCGTTCATCAGCGCCTGCCGGACCAGCTCGGCGGTGGTGGGGGAGTGGCCCTTGGGCAGCCCCAGCTCCGACGACGCGGACAGCGCGCCGAAGATCCGGTCCACGTCCGCCTGCTCGGCCTCGCCGCCGCCGTCCAGCCGGCGGCGCAGCTCCGCGTACGCCTCCAGCTTGGCGCGCAGGCCCGCGAAGGCGAACGGCTTGACCAGGTATTGCAGCGCGCCCTGCCGCATCGCCGCCTGCACCGTCGCGATGTCCCGCGCCGCCGTCACCATGATCACGTCCGTCTGGTGGCCGCGCCGCCGCATCGCTGAGACGACCTCCAGGCCCGTCTCGTCCGGCAGGTAGTGGTCCATGAGGACGAGGTCCAGGTGGGGCAGCTCCTCCACCTGCCGCAGTGCCTCCGCCGCGCTGTGGGCCTCACCGGCGACGTGGAAGCCGGGCACCTTCGCCACATAGGCGGCGTTGACCTGGGCGACCCGGGCGTCGTCGTCCACGACCAGGACCTCGATCATCGCGCCTCCTCCTCGACGGCCGTGTCCGCCGGGCCGGCCAGGGCGGGCTGCAGTTCCAGGTCGGGCTCGGCCAGCGCCTCCGGCAGCACGATCGTGAACTGCGCGCCCCCGCCCTCCGCCTCGGCCACGCTCGCGCTGCCGCCCTGCCGTTCGGCGAGCCGGCGTACCAGCGACAGGCCGATGCCGCGCTTGCCGTGTGCCGGCGGCTTCTTGGTGGACCAGCCGTCCGTGAACACCAGCTCCCGCTGCTCCTCCGGAACGCCGGGCCCGGTGTCCCGTACGCGGAGCACCGCGGTACGGTCCTCGGCGCGCAGTTCGACCTCCACGCGCGCGTGCGGCGTGCCCGCGACGGCGTCGAGCGCGTTGTCGACCAGGTTCCCCACGATCGTCACCAGCCCGCGCGGGTCCACCAGCCGGTCCGGCAGCCGGGTGCGGTCCGAGATCCACAGCGCTACGCCGCGCTCGGCCGCCACGGTCGCCTTCCCCACCAGCAGCGCGGCGAGCAGCGGGTCCTGGATCTTCTCCGTGACCTGCTCCGCGGTCGCCCGGTGGTCGCCGACGACCTCCCCGACGAACTCGACGGCGTCGTCGTACATCTCCAGCTCGAGCAGGCCGAGCAGGGTGTGCATGCGGTTGGCGTGCTCGTGGTCCTGGGCGCGCAGCGCGTCGATCAGACCACGCGTGGAGTCCAGTTCGCGGCCCAGCTGCTCCAGCTCGGTGCGGTCGCGCAGGGTTGCCACGGCGCCGCCGTCGTCCGTGGGCATCCGGTTGGCCACCAGGACCCGGTGCCCGCGCACGGTGAGCAGATCGGTGCCGGTGACCCGGCCGGCCAGCACGTCGGCCGTACGGCCCTCGCCGAGCGCCTCGTCGGGGGAGCGCCCCACCGCCTCCTCGCCGATGCCCAGCAGGCGCTGCGCCTCGTCGTTGAGCAGCCGGACCCGACCGCCGCGGTCCAGGGCGACGACGCCCTCCCGGATACCGTGCAGCATCGCCTCGCGCTCGGCGAGCAGCCCGGAGATGTCGGAGAACGCCAGATCGCGGGTCTGCCGCTGGACCCGCCGTGAGATGAGCCAGGCGGCCAGGGCGCCCACGGCCAGGGCCCCGCCGGCGTACGCGAGCAACCCGGGGATCGCGCTGATCAGCCGCGCCCGCACGCTGTCGTACGCGATTCCGACGGACACCGCCCCGACGATGTGCCCGCTCGGGTCGCGCAGCGGCACCTTGCCGCGGGCGGAGCGGCCCAGCGTGCCGTTGTCGATCTCCATGACCTCGTTGCCTTCGAGGGCGTCGCGGGGGTCGGTGGAGACGTGGCGGCCGATCTGCTTCGGGTCGGTGTGCGACCAGCGGGTGCCGGCCTCGTTCATGATCACGACGTACTCGGCCTGCGTGGCCTTGCGGATGCGCTCCGCCTCCTGCTGCACCGGTCCGTGGACGCTGGGCGCGGTGGTCTGCAGGTCCTTCGCGATCTGCGGCTGCTGCGCGGTGGTCTCCGCGATGGCGAGGGCGCGGCGCATCGCCTGGTCGTCCAGCTGGTGGCTGAGCGGCGCGAGGAACAGCCCGGTCGCCAGGACCGCGACGCCTGCGGCGATCGCCACCTGCATCAGCAGCACCTGCGAGAACACCCGCCGCGGCAGACCGAGGCGCAGACGGCGTGCGGGGGGAGTGGGGCTCATACCCATGACGGTACGTGCCGGTGGCGGCTGAGCCGTAGGGGGTGTGGCCCGGATCTCTTGACCCGTGCTTGTCCGGATCTTGATCGGGGGCCCGTCCCTGGATGGGTCAAGGGCGACGCCTCGACATGATCAACCCGTCAGCGGCTGTGTGCGGGACTCGTCGAGGCGGGGACCCTCAGGGGGCCGCGGGCACTTCCTCGACGGCCACGACGTCCATCCGTGCGGGCGTGCCCAGCACTGCGGCCCCGCAGCTCTCCGGGCGCGGCGGCAGCGCCTCGCCCTGATCGACGGTGACCCGCCAGCGGCGGCCGTCGACGTGGGCGACGAGCACTTCCCAGCGGGGTGCCGCGCCGTCCGTGCGTATGACGCGCAGCGCCTCCGCGGCGGACTCGCCCGCGACGCCGCGCACGGCCAGCTCGGCCGCCTGGCCCGGGCGCTCCCAGGCCGACGCGCCCCGGCATCCCTCGACCACGATCCGGCCCTCCTGGGCGCCGTGCAGCACCTCCTTGACGGCGTGTGCCTGCGCCCGGCCGTACGCGTAGCCGTACGGCAGCACGAGCACCGTCGGCGAGAAGCGATGTCCACCCAGATGGGTGACCTCCCACACGCCCGTCACGCCCGAGGCCGTGAGCTCGGCGGCGAGGGGCCGGCCGAGCATCGCGCAGCACCGGTCGCGCTTGCCGTTGGTGCACACCAGCGCCAGCGGTCCGTCCGTGTGCGGGCGGCCGTCGAGAACGGTGTCGAAGCCGGTGTGGTCGCCCCGGCCGAGCGCGGCGAGGTCGAGGTCGAGGAGGCGGCGGGGATCGGTGAGCGCGGCGCCGTGCAGCCATACCTTCCCGGGGACCGTGTGGGCGGCATACACGTGCCGTATGTCCGGCGTGCCGAAGTCGGCGTGGCGACCCGGGCGACGGATCAGCGCGATCCGTACGCCGGTGTCCTCGGCGGCGGCTTCCAGGGCGCGGCCCAGTGCCGGATCCAGGTGGCTGGAAACGAGCGCCTTGGCGCCCCACGGGCCGGGCTGTTCCAGCAGCAGCCAGGTCGTCGCGGTGGCCGCGGTTCCGGAAACGGGCTCGTCGAGGGCCCGCGAGGCGGTCGCGCACGTACTCACAGAGGTGAGCCTAACCTGACTTCGCATGGCGTGACTTCCGGCCGCGTCCGTGTCCTGGTCCGCACGAGTACCCGCGGGCTCACTCCGGCAACGGCTGCGGCGGTTTCGGCCCCACGTACTGCCCGCTCGGACGCATTCGCAGCGGGCGCTCCGCGTACTCCTCCAGGGCGTGCGCGATCCAGCCGGCGGTACGGGCCACTGCGAAGATCGTCTCACCGGCCGTGGGCGGCATCCCGTGGGAGGCGGTGAACACGGCCAGGGCCAGGTCGACGTTGGCGTGCAGGGGGGCGTGGCGGGCGGTGGTGGCCACGATGTCGCGGGCGGCGGCCAGGGCGGGCTCGGCCTGCGGCACCTGCGCCAGCAGGGCGAACAGGGCACGCGCGCGTGGGTCCTCGCCGGGGTAGAGCCGGTGGCCCAGCCCGGGGATACGGCGTCCCGCGCGCAGTTCCTCCGCGATCACCGGACCGGCGTTGCCCTCGTCCAGCACTTCCTGCAGCAGGCGGTGGGCGAGTCCGCTGGCCGCGCCGTGCAGCGGCCCCTCGATGACGCCGAGGCCGGCGGAGACGGCCGCGTAGGCGTGCGCGCGGGCCGAGGCGGCGACGCGTACGGCGAGCGTGGAGGCGGCCAGATCGTGGTCCACGAGGAGGCAGAGCGCGGCGTCCAGCACGCGCAGGGAGGCCTCGTCGGGTGCACGGCCGGTGAGCGCGGCCCACAGGCGGTGGGCCAGGGGGCCGGTCCGGCGGTCGGAGCGGTGCGCGGGGGCGAGAGCGGCGACGAGGGTCGGGATGAGGGTGCGGGCGGTCCCGAGCACGGCTTCCTCGGAGAGGTCGAAGCGCAGCGGATCCTCGGCCGCGGCGGCGATCGCGGCGACCCGCAACCGGTCGGCGGGACCGGAGTGTCCGGGCAGGGAGCGCACGGCGCGGCGGGCCGCCGCCACGGACGCCTCCGGGGCGGTGAACGTGACACCGGGACGCAGCCGGCCGGTCCACAGCCACTCGGCGATCTCCTCGTAGGAGTACCGGGCGGCCAGTTCGGTCGCGTCCACGCCACGGAAGTAGTAGCGGTCCTGCTCGATGAGGGTGATGCGGGTACGGACGGACAGCTCGCCACCGGTGCCCGAACCGCCCGCGCTCTCACGCCTGTTGCGCCGGGCGAGTGCCTCGACCTCCGCGGCGTCGAAGCTGCTGCCCCGCCCGCCGGACGCGCGGCGGCTGCTGAGCTGACCGCGACTCACGTACGCGTACACGGTCTCGGGCTTCACGCCCAGCAGTTCGGCGGCCTCCTTGGTGGTCAGCCGCCGTCCCGGGTGGCCGGGGTGGGGTTCATGGTCACGCATGGAGGTCACCGTAGCCGCCTCCTCGATGCATTGAGTGAATCAACATTGACAAGAATTGAGTCAAGCATAGACAGTCGAATCAATGCCAAGGAGGGAAACATGTCCGTCAATGGATCCGCGATGAGCCCCGTCTCCCCGTTGATCGAGGCGCCCCGCGGGCTGGCCGGAGTCGTCGTGACCGATACCGGCATCGGTGACGTCCGCGGCCGCGAGGGCTTCTACCACTACCGCCAGTACTCGGCAGTCGAGCTCGCAGGGACGCGCTCCTTCGAGGACGTCTGGCACCTGCTCGTCCTCGGTGACCTGCCGGACGCCGAGCGCGGCGCCGCCTTCGCCGCACGGACGGCTTCGCTGCGCCGACTCCCCGACGAGGTGCGCGCGGTGCTGCCCGCCATCGCGGCGGCGGGTTCCGCCTCCGGGCCGCTCGCCGGGATGCGCACCGCTCTGTCGCTGCTCGGTGCGGCCAAGGGATTCAGCCCGGTCTACGACATCGACGGCGCCCGGCGGCGGGAGGACACGCTCGTGGCCGTCGCGGCCGTACCGACGCTGCTGGCCGCGCTGTACCGGCTGGGGCGCGGGCTGGAGCCGGTGGAGCCCCGGGAGGACCTGTCGTACGCCGCGAACTACCTGTACATGGTGACCGGTTCCGAGCCCGACGCGGAGCGGGCCCGGGCCATCGAGCAGTACTTGATCTCAACCATTGATCACGGCTTCAATGCGTCAACGTTCACCGGCCGTGTCATCGCGTCGACCGGCGCGGATGTGGCCGCGTGTCTCGTCGGTGCCGTGGGAGCGCTGTCCGGACCGCTGCATGGCGGCGCGCCCAGCCGGGCGCTGGACACCCTGGACGCGATCGGCAGCCCCGACCGCATCGACGACTGGATCCGTGAGCGGGTCCTGGCCGGTGAGCGGATCATGGGCTTCGGCCACGCGGTCTACCGCACCGAGGACCCCCGTTCCCGGATGCTCCGCGAGATCGCCCAGCGTTTCGGCGGCCCGCGCGTTGACTTCGCCGTCCAGGTGGAACGCCGGGTCGAGGCGCTCCTCGCCGAACTGAAGCCCGGACGCGAACTGCACACGAACGTCGAGTTCTACGCGGGGGTCGTCCTGGAACTGTGCGGTCTGCCCCGCGAGATGTTCACCCCCACCTTCGCCGCGGCACGGGTGGTGGGCTGGAGCGCCAACATCCTCGAACAGGCGGAGGATCCGAAGATCATCCGCCCGGTGGCGCGGTATGTCGGGCCGCACGCGCCGGTGGCCGTTCCCTCAGCCGTCTGAGCAGGCGTGAGGCCTGGTGCCGTTCCGGGCGCCAGGCCTCATCGATGGGGCGTCGAGCAGGAGCGGGGTATCGGGCTGCTCGCCGGATGTCTCGTCCGGCTCGGGCGCGGATGGCGCCCGGCCGGAGGCGCGAGGGGCGGGTCAAGGGTGGACGTGCCGCCGCGGGGTGACGTCAGGCGTCGGGGATGTCCGCCTTGGCGCGGATCAGCGTCTCCCGGCTGACGATGACGATGCGTTCGTAGTCGGCGCGGGAGGCGTCCGCGGGCAGCTCACCCTCCAGCGCCTCGGTGGCCTCGGTGCCGATGACGGCGAAGTTGCCGTCGCTCAGCTCGAACACGTCCGGGCAGGTGGCCCCTGAGTTACTGCCTCGGGCACTGGGCGGCACACCGATGCGGCGCACGATCTTCAAAGGTACCGGTCCTTACAGAGCACAAAGTCGGGGCACAGTGGTGGGGATCACGCTAGTGGTGCTGTTGTGCTCTGTATGGCCGGACGGTCAAAAGTCACTCCGTCGTGTCAACCGGTCGGCGGGTTGCCGACCACCCACCACTCGTCCGTTTCCGCGTCGTCGAGTTCCTGGACCAAGCCGTCGATCATGAGACCGAGCTGGGCCTCCTCCGACGACTCGTTCAGGGTGGCGCGCATGTGCCGGGAGGCTTCCCAGTAGTCGCGGAAGACCTGGCTCTGCAGCAGCTCCCGCATGTGCCGGTACAGCTCCTCCCGGTCCAGGAGCCCCGCCCGGTGGCTGTGGTACATGTAGGCGTACCAGGCGTTGGCGTACAGGAACTGGCGGCGCTTCTCCGCCGGGATGCCCTTGTCGTAGGTGTCGATCACCGGGGCCAGTGAGGGATCGTCGATCGCCTTGGTCAGCAGCTCCCAGTGCATGCGCTGCTGATGCGCGAGGGCCTGGCGCAGCGAGGCCACTTCCTCGCGTTCGACCCGTTTCGCCTGAAGCCGTTCGGCCTCCGACCGTTCCGCCGCGGACCGTTCCGCCTCCGACCGTTCCGCCTCCAGCCGTCGCTGCCACGCGGCCAGCGTCATGCCGGCCGCGGTGAGCAGCAGGCCGGCGGCGGAGCCGAACCTCCCTGCCGTGAATTTCCGTGTGACCATGTCAACCCCCGAATCAGGCGACCGTCCGCCGGCCGTCGGTGTGGGGCGACTGATGAGGACCGGCGAGCGATGGGCGGCGCTTGCCGCCTCCAGGGTGCCGAGCGGCTCTGATCGGCGGGGAGGCGGAGAGGAGGCGCACGGAGGGAAGCGAGGGTCGCACAATCCGGCACCTTCTCCACGTCTGCCCCGCAAGTGCTGCTGACAATCGTTCACTTCGCCGTGATTCTTACGGCTCGTATCCTGGGGCGGCATTCAATCCACAGACGTACGCCGTCCCGTGAGCCGGTGTACGCACAGGCGTGAGAGAGGTCGTACGTGGGGCACAGTCCGAGTCCGCGGCAGATCCCGGTCGTCGTGCTCGCCGGATTCCTCGGCTCCGGCAAGACCACCCTGCTCAACCACCTGCTGCACCGCAGCGGCGGCAGCCGTATCGGCGCGATCGTCAACGACTTCGGTGCCATCGAGATCGACGCCATGGCGGTGGCCGGCGCGCTCGGCGACTCCACCGTCTCGCTCGGCAACGGCTGTCTGTGCTGCGCCGTCGACGCCAGTGAACTTGATCAATATCTTGACCGGCTCGTCCAGCCGTCCCTCGGCATCGACGTCGTCGTGATCGAGGCCAGCGGCCTCGCCGAGCCGCAGGAACTCGTCCGCATGCTGCTGGCCAGCGAGAACCCCCGCGTCGTCTACGGCGGCCTCGTCGAGGTGGTGGACGCGGCGGAGTTCGACGACACCCGCGCCCGGCACCCCGAGATCGACCGGCACCTCGCCCTCGCCGACCTCGTCGTCGTGAACAAGCTCGACCGGACCGCCGACGGTGAGCGCGTCCTCGGGCTCGTCCGCTCCCTCACCGACCGGGCCGCTGTCGTACCCGCCACCTACGGCCGGATCGACCCGGAGTTCCTCTTCGACTGCCGTCCCGGCGAGGAGCGCATCGGGCAACTGTCCTTCGACGACCTGCACCATCATGACGACGACGAGACCGGCGGCCACGCCGGGCATCTGCACACCGGCTACGAGAGCCTCTCCTTCACGTCCGACCTGCCGCTGGAGCCCCGGCGGCTGATGGAGTTCCTCGACAGCCGCCCCGAGGGGCTGTACCGGATCAAGGGCTACGTCGACTTCGGACCGTACGACCGGCACAACCGGTACGCCGTGCACGCCGTCGGGCGGTTCCTGCGCTTCTACCCCGAGCCCTGGCCCGCGCCGGACGTCCGGCTCACGCAGCTCGTCCTCATCGGCGCGGGCATCGACGCGGACGCCCTCGCGGGGCAGCTCGACGCGTGCAAGAACGGCGCCCCACACGCCGACGAGCACGGCATGTGGGGCGTCCTTCGCTACGTCCGCGATCCCGAGGGCGAACCCGGCACCGTCGACGAGCCCCCGGCCGAGACCGACGAGCCCCCGGCCGAGACCGGCGAGCCCCCGGCCGAGACCGGCGAGCCCCCGGCCGAGACCGGCGAGCCGCCGGCCCAGACCGGTGAGGTGCCGGTCGAGACGGGCGAGCCCTCGGTTTAGACCGGCCCGGCCACCGCCGCCACCGTCTTCGGCAGGGACACGCCCGAGCCGTCGCGGCGCGGGTCGGGCTCGGGCAACTCGGCCGGGGTGCCGTTCTTCTGCGCCGCCCTGGCCGGCGCCGGGCCCGCCCAGGCCAGCGACAGGCAGTCCTCTCCCTTGAGGAACCGCTGGCAGCGCACCCCACCGGTGGCCCGGCCCTTGCGCGGATACTGGTCGAACGGGGTCACCTTGCCCGTCGTCTGCACGGAGTCGTCCAGCGTGCCGCGCGAGCCCGCGACCGTGAAGACGATCGCGTCGGCCGCCGGGTCCACCGCCGTGAACGAGATGACCTTGGCGCCGTCGGTGAGCTTGATGCCGGTCATGCCGCCCGCCGGCCGGCCCTGCGGACGGACCACGGACGCCTGGAAGCGCAGCAGCTGGGCGTCGTCCGTGATGAAGACCAGGTCCTCCTCACCCGTACTCAGCTCGACCGCGCCGACGATCCGGTCGCCCTCCTTGAGGGTGATGACCTCCAGCTCGTCCTTGTTGGCCGGGTAGTCGGGCACCACCCGCTTGACCACGCCCTGCTCGGTGCCGAGCGCCAGACCGGGGGAGGACTCGTCGAGCGTGGTCAGGCAGATCACCTGCTCGTCGTCCTCCAGCGAGACGAACTCCGACAGCGGGGCCCCGCCCGAGAGGTTCGGCGCGGACGCCGTGTCCGGCAGCTGCGGCAGGTCGACCACGTTGAGCCGCAGCAGCCGGCCCCCGGACGTGACCACACCGACCTCGCCGCGCGCCGTCGCCGGCACCGCCGAGACGATCACGTCGTGCTTGCTGCGCCGGCCATCGCCGTCATCGAACGGATCGGCGGTCGCGGTGCGGGCCAGCAGTCCGGTGGAGGACAGCAGCACCCGGCACGGGTCGTCGGCGACCTGCAGCGACACCGTGGCCGTCGGGGAGCCCGCGGACTCCAGCAGGACCGTACGCCGGTCGGTGCCGAACTTCTTGGCCACCGCGGCCAGTTCGTTGGAGACCAGCTTGCGCAGTTCGGCGTCCGAATCCAGGATCCGGGTCAGCTCCTCGATCTCCGCGTTCAGCCGGTCCTTCTCCGCCTCCAGCTCGATGCGGTCGTACTTGGTCAGCCGGCGCAGCGGCGTGTCGAGGATGTACTGGGTCTGGATCTCGCTGAGCGAGAAGCGCTCCATCAGGCGCTGCTTGGCCTGCGCGGAGTTCTCGCTGGAGCGGATCAGCCGGATGACCTCGTCGATGTCGACGAGCGCCGTCAGCAGGCCCTCCACCAGGTGCAGCCGGTCGCGCTTCTTGGTCCGGCGGAACTCCGAGCGGCGGCGGATGACCTCGAAGCGGTGGTCGAGATAGACCTCCAGCAGCTCCTTCAGGCCCAGCGTCAGCGGCTGGCCGTCGACCAGGGCGACGTTGTTGATGCCGAAGGACTCCTCCATCGGCGTCAGCTTGTAAAGCTGCTCCAGGACCGCCTCCGGCACGAAGCCGTTCTTGATCTCGATGACCAGGCGCAGTCCGTGCGCCCGGTCGGTGAGGTCCTTGACGTCGGCGATGCCCTGGAGCTTCTTCGAGCCGACCAGGTCCTTGATCTTGGCGATGACCTTCTCGGGGCCGACCGTGAAGGGCAGCTCCGTGACGATCAGGCCCTTGCGGCGCGCGGTGACGTCCTCCACGGTCACCGTCGCGCGCATCTTGAACGTGCCGCGGCCCGTCTCGTACGCGTCGCGGATGCCGGACAGGCCGACGATCCGGCCGCCCGTGGGCAGGTCGGGGCCCGGGACGTGCCTCATCAGCGCGTCGAGGTCGGCGTTCGGATGCCTGATCAGGTGCCGGGCGGCGGCGATCACCTCGCGCAGGTTGTGCGGCGGCATGTTCGTCGCCATGCCGACCGCGATCCCGGACGAGCCGTTGACCAGCAGGTTCGGGAAGGCGGCGGGCAGGGTGACCGGCTCGCGCTCCTGGCCGTCGTAGTTGGGCTGGAAGTCGACGGTGTCCTCGTCGATCGACTCCGTCATCAGCCCCGTGGCCTCGGCCATCCGGCACTCGGTGTACCGCATGGCGGCCGGCGGGTCGTCGTTGCCGAGCGAGCCGAAGTTGCCGTGGCCGTCGACCAGCGGCACGCGCATGGAGAAGGGCTGCGCCATACGCACCAGCGCGTCGTAGATCGACGCGTCGCCGTGCGGATGCAGCTTGCCCATGACTTCGCCGACGACGCGGGCGCACTTGACGTAGCCGCGCTCGGGGCGCAGTCCCATCTCGTTCATCTGGTAGACGATGCGGCGGTGCACCGGCTTGAGGCCGTCCCGGGCGTCCGGCAGGGCGCGGGAGTAGATGACCGAGTACGCGTACTCGAGGAAGGAGCCCTGCATCTCGTCGACGACGTCGATGTCGAGGATCTTCTCCTCGTAGTCGTCGGGCGGCGGGGTCTTCGTGCTGCGGCGGGCCATCGCTGCCTGGCTCCTTGCTGAAGCGTGAACGGTATCTGACGCGGACCATTGTGGACCGTGGGACTGACAAGCCGGGCGCGGACCCGGCCCCGGCGTACGAAGCAGTGCCCGCGCACCCGACTCCGGCTGCGTGAAGCGGCGCCCGTACACCCGGCCTTCCGGCACCGCGCGGCCGTAGGGGAGCGCCCGAGTCGGGGCGCCGGATCCCCGGCCGTGCCGACCCGCGCACGACGATCGTCCGCAGGCTACGCGATCTCGCTGTCGGCGTACCTCGTGCGGGAACTTCGCCGCCGGTCCGCGCGCTTGCATACAGTGGCAGGACGGCAGGAAACGCGCGGTTTCACGACCGCTTCCGCGATGGAAGGGACGTACATGCCCATGGGTCACACGGCTACAGCCGAGGCAGGCTCCGGCGGACTGACAGCAACCGAGCACCGCCTGGCCAACGGCCTGCGCGTGGTGCTCTCCGAGGACCACCTGACCCCGGTCGCGGCGGTGTGCCTCTGGTACGACGTCGGCTCGCGCCACGAAGTCAAGGGGCGTACGGGTCTGGCTCACCTTTTCGAGCACCTGATGTTCCAGGGCTCCGCCCAGGTCAAGGGCAACGGTCACTTCGAGCTGGTGCAGGGCGCCGGCGGGTCGCTGAACGGCACCACCAGCTTCGAGCGCACCAACTACTTCGAGACCATGCCCGCCCACCAGCTGGAGCTCGCGCTCTGGCTGGAGGCCGACCGCATGGGCTCCCTGCTGGCCGCCCTGGACGAGGAGTCCATGGAGAACCAGCGCGACGTCGTCAAGAACGAGCGCCGCCAGCGCTACGACAACGTCCCCTACGGCACCGCCTTCGAGCGGCTGACCGCCCTCGCCTACCCTGAGGGCCACCCCTACCACCACACCCCGATCGGCTCCATGGCGGACCTGGACGCGGCCACCCTCGAGGACGCCCGCCACTTCTTCCGCACCTACTACGCGCCGAACAACGCGGTCCTGTCGGTCGTCGGCGACATCGACCCGGAGCAGACCCTCGCCTGGGTCGAGAAGTACTTCGGCTCCATCCCCGCCCACGACGGCAAGCCCGAGCCGCGCGACGGCACGCTGCCCGAGGTCATCGGCCGGCAGCTGCGCGAGGTCGTCCGCGAGGAGGTCCCCGCGCGGGCCCTGATGGGCGCCTACCGGCTGCCGCACGACGGCACACGCGCGTGCGACGCGGCGGACCTCGCGCTGACGATCCTCGGCGGCGGTGAGTCCTCCCGCCTGTACAACCGGCTGGTGCGCCGGGACCGTACGGCTGTCGCGGCCGGCTTCGGGCTGCTGCGCCTCGCCGGGGCGCCCTCCCTGGGCTGGCTGGACGTGAAGACGTCCGGTGACGTCGAGGTGCCGGTCATCGAGGCCGCGATCGACGAGGAGCTCGCCCGGTTCGCCGCGCAGGGCCCCACGGCCGAGGAGATGGAACGCGCGCAGGCCCAGTTGGAGCGCGAGTGGCTGGACCGGCTCGGTACCGTCGCCGGCCGCGCCGACGAACTGTGCCGCTACGCCGTCCTGTTCGGTGACCCGCAGCTCGCCCTCACCGCCGTTCAGCGCGTGCTCGAGGTGACGCCCGAGGAGGTGCAGGAGGTCGCCAAGGCCCGCCTGCGCCCCGAAAACCGCGCGGTGCTCGTGTACGAGCCGAAGACCCCGGAGGCCGCACCGGACGCCGATGTGCCCGAGGACCCTGAGCAGGAAGCGACCGTAGAGGCCGGCGACAAGAACGAGGAGACGGCCAAGTGACCGAGCTCGCCACGATGGACTTCCACCCCCAGCCCCAGGCGGGCGAGGCCAGGCCGTGGGCTTTCCCGGCCCCCGAGCGCGGCACGCTCGACAACGGCCTGACGGTGCTGCGCTGCCACCGCCCCGGCCAGCAGGTCGTCGCCGTCGAGGTGCTCCTGGACGCGCCCCTGGACGCCGAGCCCGCCGGCCTGGACGGCGTCGCCACGATCATGGCGCGCGCCTTCTCCGAGGGCACGGACAAGCACTCCGCCGAGGAGTTCGCCGCCGAGCTGGAGCGCGCCGGCGCCACCCTCGACGCGCACGCCGACCACCCGGGCGTCCGCCTCAGCCTGGAGGTGCCCGCCTCACGGCTGGCCAAGGGCCTCGGCCTGCTCGCCGACGCCCTCAGGGCGCCCGCCTTCGCCGACAGCGAGATCGAACGGCTGGTGCGCAACCGCCTCGACGAGATCCCGCACGAGCTGGCCAGCCCGGCCCGCCGCGCCGCCAAGGAGATGTCCAAGGAGCTCTTCCCGGCGGACTCCCGCATGTCGCGCCCGCGTCAGGGCACCGAGGAGACGGTCGCAGCCGTCGACGCGGCCGCCGTACGCGCCTTCTACGAGCGGCACGTGCGCCCCGCCACCGCGACCGCGGTGGTCGTCGGCGATCTGACCGGCCTCGACCTCGACGACCTCCTCGGTGACACCGTGGGCGCCTGGACGGGCTCGCGCACCGAGCCGCGCCCCGTGCCCGCGGTGACCGCCGACGACACCGGCCGCGTCGTCATCGTCGACCGCCCCGGCGCCGTCCAGACGCAGCTGCTCATCGGCCGGATCGGCCCCGACCGGCACGACCGCGTGTGGCCCGCCCAGGTGCTCGGCACGTACTGCCTGGGCGGCACCCTCACCTCCCGCCTGGACCGCGTCCTGCGCGAGGAGAAGGGCTACACGTACGGCGTGCGCGCCTTCAGCCAGGTGCTGCGCTCCGCCCCCGACGGCACGGGCGCGGCGATGCTCGCCATCAGCGGCTCCGTGGACACGCCGAACACCGGTCCGGCGCTGCACGACCTCTTCACGGTGCTGCGCACCCTGGCGGCGGACGGCCTGACGGACGCCGAGCGCGACGTCGCCGTGCAGAACCTCGTCGGGGTGGCCCCGCTGAAGTACGAGACCGCGGCCGCCGTCGCGGGCACGCTCGCCGACCAGGTCGAGCAGCATCTGCCCGACGACTACCAGGCGACCCTGTACCGGCAGCTCGCCGCGACCGGCACCGTGGAGGCCACGGCGGCGGTCGTGAACGCCTTCCCCGTGAACCGTCTGGTGATCGTCCTGGTCGGGGACGCGGCGCAGATCAAGGAGCCCGTCGAGGCCCTCGGGATCGGCGACGTCACGGTGGTGAGCGCGGAGTAGCCGCACACGCGCGTGGGGCCCTGGTGTCTGACGGAGCACCAGGGCCCTTGCCGTGCCCCCGGGGCTGTTTGTGATTGAAGGCGCCGCATCCCACATATGCCCGAATTGGGGCGGAGGTTGCCTTTCTGGCCTGTGGGATGCGCTACAAAACGCCTGTTTCGTTTGAGGATTGAAGGTCGATCACCGTAGCTTCGTCCGGGCTGTCCGTCAGGCATAGCGCCGCACCCGCGGCACCGGACAGTCATCGCCGAGTCCCCGTACGGCGCGAGCCAGGGGAGCCGGGGACCCACACGTCCCTGGGGTGAATCGGGCGCCCGCGAGGGTGCTCGTAGGAGACCTTCCTGCTCCGAACCCGTCAGCTAACCCGGTAGGCGAGAGGGAAGGAAAGGACAAGCCACCACATGGCGTTCGTCAGCGCCACCGGGAAGCACCGTCGTCCCAGCCGGATGAAGCGCACCACCGCGCAGGCCGCCGGAATCGCCGCGCTCACCACCACCGGCGTCATCGGCACCCTCGCGGCCCCCGCCCTCGCCGCCGACACCTCCGCCGAGCAGACCGGTCTGCTCCCCGTGATCAGCGTCGACGACTCGCTCGCCGCCCAGATCGACGCCCAGGCGGAGGCCCAGAAGCAGGCCGCCGAGCAGAAGGCCATCGAGGAGGCCGCACGCGAGGCCGCCGCCGAGCGCGCCCACGAGGCCAAGGAGCGCGCCGCCCGTGAGGCCGAGCGCAAGCGCCTGACCACCTTCGTGGCCCCGATCGCGCACTCCTACGTCTCCACCGGTTACGAGGCCAGCAGCTCCCTGTGGTCCTCCGGCCACCACACCGGCATCGACTTCCACGCCGCCACCGGCACCACCGTGCACGCGGTGGGCTTCGGCACCGTCGTCGAGACCGGCTGGGGCGGCGCCTACGGCAACCAGATCGTCATCCGCATGCACGACGGCACGTACACCCAGTACGGGCACCTGTCGTCGATCGGTGTCGTGGTCGGCCAGCAGGTCGTCGCCGGCCAGCAGATCGGCCTGTCCGGCGCGACCGGCAACGTCACCGGCCCGCACCTGCACTTCGAGGCGCGCACCAGCCCCGAGTACGGCTCCGACATGGACCCGATCGCCTATCTGCGTGCGCACGGCGTGAACGTCTGACACCCGAGCACGGCACCCACTCCGGGAAGCCCCGGCGCATCGCGCCGGGGCTTTCTCCGTTTTCCGGCCCTTCGTCCCCGCCTCTTCATACCCGCCTCTTCGTCCCGGAGAACCCCGGCGAGGTGACCAAAAAATATCCATGGAATCCGGCCTGCCGTCGGAAATTCGGCCCCCTTGGAATAGAGTCACGGAACACGCGTCCATCGTCGGCGTTTCACGGGGATCAAGGCGGAGGTCGGACATGCGTATTCCGGCGCACTCGGTGTGCACGGCGATCCGGGACGACATCGTCGCCGGTGTCCATGAGCGCGGCAGCCGGCTCACCGAGGAACTCCTCGCCCGCCGGTACGGCGTCTCCCGGGTGCCCGTGCGGGAGGCGTTGCGCACCCTGGAGGCCGAGGGCTTCGTCGTGACGCGACGGCACGCGGGCGCGTGCGTGGCCGAGCCCACCGAGCAGGAAGCGGCCGACCTGCTGGAGATGCGGATGCTGCTGGAGCCGCTCGGTGTGGCGCGGGCCGCCCAGCGGCGTACCGAGGCGCATCTGAAGGTGCTGCGCGGCCTGGTGCGGCTCGGTCAGGACCGGGCCAGGCACGGAACCGGCGACGACCTGCGCTCCCTGGGCGGCTGGTTCCACGAGACGCTCGTCCAGGCGTGCGGCAGCCAGGCGCTGACCGCCACGCTCACTCAGCTGCGCCACAAGATCGCCTGGATGTACGCCGTGGAGCCGTCGGCCGACCCCGTCAGGTCCTGGGCCGAGCACGGCGCGATCGCGGACGCGGTGGCGCGCGGCGACGGGGAACGCGCGCGTGCGGTCGCCGCCCTGCACACCGAGCGTTCCACCGCCGCGTACCGGCTGCGCTTCTTCGGCGGAGACCGACCCGAGCGTGTGAGAAGTTCGCAACACCCCGTAAACACGTCGGGCCTACGGCATTAACACGCGCGCCGTATACAAAGAGAGGGATATGTGCGCCCGCTGAAAGGGGTGCCATTTTATCGGGCTCGCCTTTTCCCTCGTGCCGTCAATTTCCGTCCGCGTCGCCTCATGGTGGACGGGAAAAGCGAAGCCGCGCCGGCCCTGAAAGGACGACGCGGCTTCTTTTATGCGTGACTCGGACGGTCAGGCGTGACTCAGACGGTCTCGGGGAGCTCCTCGAGCCCCTCGGAGACCAGCTTCGCCAGACGGTCCAGGGCGGCGTCCGCGCCCTCGGCGTCGGAGGCGAGGACGATCTCCTCGCCACCCTGGGCGCCCAGGCCGAGGACGGCCAGCATGGAGGCCGCGTTGACCGGGGTGCCGCCGGCCTTGGCGATCGTCACCGGGACGCCTGCGGCCGTGGCGGCTCGGACGAAGATGGAGGCGGGGCGGGCATGGAGGCCCTCGGCCCAGCCGACGTTGACGCGGCGCTCAGCCATGTGTTGCTGCCCTTCAGTTTCTCAGGGTTGTCTAGACCAGTTTCCCATATGGTGAAGCATGCCCGGAGAGGTCCTGCGACCCCATCCGGACGCGATCACCGGGCCGCGGCCTCGACCCGGCATCCGTCCTCCACAGAGTGCCCCGCGCCGTTGTCGTACGCGAGCCGTACTCTGGGCCCCATGCAGAGCGCGTCGGACAGGCAGGAGTACCCCGCTCACTGGGAGGCCGACGTGGTGCTGCGCGACGGCGGCACCGCGCGGATCCGCCCCATCACCGTCGATGACGCGGACCGCTTGGTCAGCTTCTACGAGCAGGTGTCGGACGAGTCGAAGTACTACCGCTTCTTCGCGCCCTACCCGCGTCTGTCCGCGAAGGACGTCCACCGCTTCACACACCACGACTTTGTGGACAGGGTGGGACTCGCGGCCACGATCGGCGGCGAGTTCATCGCCACCGTACGCTACGACCGGATCGGCGTGAACGGAATGCCCGCGTCCGCACCGGCCGACGAGGCCGAGGTCGCCTTCCTCGTCCAGGACGCCCATCAGGGCCGCGGCGTCGCCTCCGCCCTGCTCGAACACATCGCCGCCGTCGCCCGCGAGCGCGGCATCCGCCGCTTCGCCGCCGAGGTGCTGCCCGCCAACACCAAGATGATCAAGGTGTTCACGGACGCCGGGTACACCCAGAAGCGCAGCTTCGAGGACGGCGTCGTGCGCCTGGAGTTCGATCTCGAGCCCACCGAGCGCTCCCTCGCCGTGCAGTACGCGCGCGAACAGCGCGCCGAGGGCCGCTCCGTGCAGAGGCTGCTGATGCCCGGCTCGGTCGCCGTGGTCGGGGCCGGTCGCACCCCCGGCGGCGTCGGCCGCAGCATCCTCGCCAACCTCCGCGAGGCCGGCTACACCGGCCGTCTGCACGCCGTGAACCGCGCCTTCGGGCCCGACATCACCGAACTCGACGGCGTCCCCGCCCACCGCTCCGTGCGGGAGATCGAGGGCCCGGTCGACCTCGCCGTCGTCGCCGTACCCGCCGGCCATGTGCCGCAGGTCGTCACCGAGTGCGGCGAGCACGGCGTGCAGGGACTCGTGGTGATCTCCGCCGGATACGCCGAGAGCGGCCCCGAGGGACGCGAGCGCCAGCGCGAACTCGTCCGGCAGGCGCGCACGTACGGCATGCGGATCATCGGCCCGAACGCCTTCGGCGTGATCAACACCTCGGCGGCCGTCCGGCTGAACGCCTCCCTGGCGCCCGAGATGCCGCGCCCCGGCCGCATCGGCCTGTTCGCCCAGTCCGGGGCCATCGGCATCGCCCTGCTGTCCCGGCTGCACCGGCGCGGCGGCGGCGTCACGGGCGTCACGGGCGTGTCGACGTTCGTCTCCTCCGGCAACCGCGCGGACGTCTCCGGCAACGACGTCCTGCAGTACTGGTACGACGACCCGGACACCGACGTCGTCCTGATGTACCTGGAGTCCATCGGCAACCCACGCAAGTTCACCCGCCTCGCCCGGCGCACCGCGGCCGCCAAGCCGCTGGTCGTCGTCCAGGGCTCCGGATCCGCGCCCCAGGGACACGCCGTACGGGCGACGCGCCTGCCGCCCGCCACGGTGTCCGCGCTGCTGCGCCAGGCCGGCGTGATCCGCGTCGACACGATCACCGAGCTGGTCGACGCCGGACTGCTGCTCGCCCGCCAGCCGCTGCCCGCCGGCCCGCGTGTGGCGATCCTCGGCAACTCCGAGTCCCTCGGCGTGCTGACGTACGACCAGTGCCTGGCCGCCGGACTGCGCCCGCACCGCCCGCTGGACCTCACCACCGCCGCCTCCGCGGAGGACTTCCGCGCGGCACTGGCGCGGGCACTCGCCGACGACACCTGCGACGCGGTCGTCGTGACCGCCATCCCGGCGATCGGCGAAGGCTCACCGGGAGACGCCGAGCTGGCGCAGGCGCTGCGCTCCGCCGCGGCGGCCGTGCCGGGCAAGCCGGTACTGGTGGTGCACGTCGAGCTGGGTGGCCTGGCGGAGGCCCTCTCGGCCGCGGCGAGCACGGCACCACAGACGGACACCCGCGTGCCGCCCACGCCGGGCCGGAGCGGCGCTCCGAGCCAGAACGGCACACCGGGCGCGCCGGTCCCGGAAAGCACGGTCCCGGCAGGCCCGGGTGCCACGCGCGTGCCCGCCACGCCCGCCCGGGACGTGTCTCCCGCCGATTCCCGGGCCCCCGCCGAACTCCCAGCTCACCTCGGCACCCCCGAAGACACCCACCTCATCCCCGCCTACCCCGCCGCCGAGCGGGCCGTCCGAGCCCTCGCCGAGGCCGTCCGGTACGCGCAGTGGCGGCGCGAGGCCATCGACCCCGGCAAGGTCCCCGAGTACGACGACATCGACGTCAAGGGCGCCGCCCGCCGGATCGACGCCCTGCTCGCCCGCGGACAGGGCCTCACCCTCTCCACCGAGGACACCTGCGAACTGCTCGGCCGGTACGGCGTCCACGTCCGCCGCGCCCTGCCCGCACCCACCCCGGACGACGCCGCCGAGGCCGCCCGCGCCCTCGGCTACCCGGTCGCCCTCAAGGCCACCGCCCCGCACCTCAGGCACCGCGCCGACCTCGGCGGCGTACGCCTCGACCTGGCCGACGAGGAGCAACTGCGGCGCGCCTACGCGGAATTGACCGACCTGTTCGGCAAGCCGGAGGAGCTGCGGCCGGTCGTGCAGGGCATGGCACCGCGCGGCGTCGACACCGTCGTACGGGCGGTCATCGACCCGGCCGCCGGAGCCGTGCTCTCCTTCGGCCTCGCCGGAGCGGCCTCCCAGCTGCTCGGCGACATGGCGCACCGGCTCATACCGGTCACCGACCGGGACGCGACCTCGCTGGTCCGCTCGATCCGCACCGCCCCGCTGCTGTTCGGCTGGCGCGGCTCGACACCGGTGGACACGCCCGCCCTGGAGGAACTGCTGCTGCGGGTCTCCCGGCTGGTCGACGACCACCCGGAGGTCGTCGCGGTCACCCTCGAACCCGTCGTCGTCGCCCCGCACGGCCTGAGCGTGCTCGGCGCCTCGGTACGACTGGCACCGCCCCCCGCCCGCGACGACCTCGGCCCCCGCACGCTCCCGGCGTACTGACGACCCGGGCCCCGGCCCCGTCCCCGCACCTCGCCCAGGCACATCACAGCCCCCGCGGGTCCCTGCCGGGGCCGCCGGAACCCCGTAACGGTTCCCTCGCAGTCAGTGGTCCCCCGTAGGATGGGGCGCATGGCCAAGACCAGTACGACGACCCAGGGGCTGCGTGCGGCGATCGAGCGCAGCGGCTACTACCCGGCCCTCGTGGCCGAGGCGGTGGAGGCCGCCGTGGGCGGCGAGCCCATCCGGTCGTACCTGGTCCACCAGGAGACCACCTTCGACCAGAACGAGGTGCGGCGGCACGTGACCGTGCTCGTCCTCACCGGCACGCGCTTCCTCGTCAGCCACACCGACGAGCAGAGCGCCGACAGCACGTCCCCGACGCCGTACGCCACGACGTCCACCGAGTCCGTCAAAATCGACCGGATCTCGTCGGTCGTGGTCAGCCGCGTCGTCGCCAACCCCGAGTCGTACACCCCGGGCACGCTGCCCCGCGAGGTCGTGCTGACCATCGGCTGGGGCGCCGTCTCCCGCATCGACCTGGAGCCCGCCGCCTGCGGCGACCCCAACTGCGACGCCGACCACGGCTACACCGGCAACTCCACCGCGGACGACCTGAGCCTGCGTGTCAGCGAGGCGGGGGACGGCCCGGAGACCGTCCGCCAGACGCTCGCCTTCGCCCAGGCGATCTCCGAGGCCACGGCGGACATCACCCGCTGATGGTCCACACCGCCTGGGAACCGCACCCCGAACCCCTCGCCCTGGCCTCCGCTCCCGTCCCCGAGTACGGCAGCGGTTCCCTGGCCGACGTACTCCCCACCCTCGCCGCCGGCATGGGCGTACCCGGCATGACTGCGGCCATCCCCGAGCTCACGCCGGCCGACCGGAACTGCGTCTTCCTCATCGACGGCCTCGGCTGGGAGCAGCTGCGAGCCCACCGGGACGAGGCGCCGTTCCTCACCTCCCTGATGGCCGCCTCGCGCGGCGGCACCGGCCGCCCCGTCACCGCGGGCTACCCGGCCACCACCGCCGTCTCCCTCGCCTCCGTCGGCACCGGCCTGCCCCCGGGACGGCACGGCCTGCCCGGCTACACCGCCCGCAACCCGGCCACCGGCGAGCTGATGAACCAGCTGCGCTGGCAGCCCTGGACCCCGCCGCGCCCCTGGCAGCCGTACCCAACGGTCTTCCAGCAGGCCCACGAGGCCGGTGTGCACGCCGCCCAGGTGTCGTCGCCCACCTTCCAGAACACCCCGCTGACCAAGGTCGCCCTCAGCGGCGGGACGTTCCACGGGCGGCTCACCGGCGAGGAGCGCATGGACCTCGCGGCCGAGCAACTGGCCGCCGCCGACCGCTCCCTGGTCTACACGTACTACGCCGAACTCGACGGCTCCGGCCACCGCTACGGCGTCGCCTCCGACACCTGGCGCGGCCAGCTGATGTACGTCGACCGGCTCGCCCAGCGGCTGGCCGAGCAGCTCCCACCGCGCAGCGCGCTGTACATCACGGCCGACCACGGCATGGTCGACATCCCGTTCGACGAGGACCACCGCATCGACTTCGACGAGGACTGGGAGCTGCGCGCCGGCGTCGCCCTGCTCGGCGGCGAGGGCCGCGCCCGGCACGTCTACGCCGTCTCCGGGGCCGAGAACGACGTGCTCACCTGCTGGCGCGAGGTGCTCGGCGACCGGTTCTGGGTGGCGTCCCGGGACGAGGCGATCGCGGCCGGCTGGTTCGGCCCGCACATCGACGACCGGGTGTACGCACGCCTCGGCGACGTCGTCGCGGCCGCGCACGACGACGTGCTCCTCATCGCCTCCGAGCGGGAGCCCAACGAGTCGGCGATGGTCGGCAACCACGGCTCGATGACCCCTGCCGAGCAGCTGGTGCCGTTGCTCGAAGTACGCTCCTGAAGGCCCACTCGTCCCCCTCCCCGCCGAAAGGTGCTCATCCCCCCATGCCCGAGCTGGTCTTCTTCTCCGGAACGATGGACTGCGGGAAGTCGACGCTGGCTCTCCAGATCGAGCACAACCGTTCCGCCCGCGGCCTGGTGGGCATGATCTTCACCCGTGACGACCGCGCCGGCGAGGGCAAGCTGTCCTCCCGCCTCGGCCTGGTCACGGACGCGGTGGAGGTCGTGGACGGCATGGACCTGTACGCCTATGTCATCGACCACCTCTCGCACGGCGGGCGCGTGGACTACGTGATCGCGGACGAGGCGCAGTTCCTGGTGCCCGAGCAGATCGACCAGCTCGCGCGCGTCGTCGACGACCTCGAGCTCGACGTCTACGCCTTCGGCATCACCACGGACTTCCGCTCCAAGCTCTTCCCCGGCTCGCAGCGGCTGGTGGAGCTGGCCGACCGGGTGGAGGTGCTCCAGGTGGAGGCGCTGTGCTGGTGCGGCGCCCGCGCCACGCACAACGCGCGCACGGTGGGCGGCGTGATGGTCGTCGAGGGCGCCCAGGTCGTCGTCGGCGACGTCAACCGCTCGGCCGACGAGATCGGCTACGAGGTGCTGTGCCGCCGTCACCACCGCCGCCGAATGACGGCCGCGACGGCCCACGCGGCGGCCCTGTCGCCGGACGTCCTGCCGGTCTCACCGGCCTGAGCCCGCGGCTCTCTCCTGCCCGAGCCGCGGCTTTCTCGTGCCCGGCCTGCGCGATCTGCCCGAGCCACGCGGTCTGCCTGAACCACGCGGTCTGGCCGACCTACGCGGGCGCACCGTCCGGCGGCTGGAGCAGCGAGAAGCGCGCCCCCTCCGGGTCGCACACCGCTGCCATGCGCCCGAACGCGCTGTCGCGCACCGGGCCGAGGACACGGCCGCCGAGTTCGGCGACCCGGGTCAGAGCCGCGTCCACGTCGGCCACCTGGAAGTACGTCATCCAGTGCGGACCTCGGTCGTGCGGCAGCGCGTGGCCCACCCCGCGGACACCGGCGACCGGCCGGCCGCCGACGCGCAGGACCACGCGGTCCTCGTCGGCGGAGGCCCGCGGCTCCTCCTCGTAGCCGAACACCGTCTCGTAGAACTTGGCGGTGTTCTCCGTCTCGAACGTCACCAGCTCGTTCCAGACGGGCGTGCCGGGTACGCCGGTGAGGCCGGTGCCGAGATGCGCCGAGGCCTGCCAGATGCCGAACACCGCGCCGGACGGGTCGGAGCCGATCGCCATCCGCCCCGCCTCGGCGGCGTCCAGCGGACCGACGCCGATGGTGCCGCCGCACATCCGGGCCGTCTCGGCGGTGAGGTCCACGTCGTCGGAGGCCAGGTACGGCGTCCAGGCGATGGGCAGATGACGGTCGGGCGGCAGCTGTCCGATGCCGGCCACCTCACGGCCGTCGAGGAGGGCCCGCACGTACGGGCCGAGTTGCTGCGGGCCCGGCTGGAACTCCCAGCCGAACAGCTCCGAGTAGAACTCCTGGGTCGCGGCCACCCCGTGCACCATCAGACTCACCCAGCAGGGTGTTCCCGGTGCGTACCGAGCGTGCGCTTCACCGTTCCGGTCGGCCGACCCGCCTGCCTCGGTCATCGTCACTCTCTTCTCGGCCCCTCGCGGCGGCCGTGTCCAATCCGCTCACCGGACGCGTGCGGGATACGCACACCAGCCGCGGCCGGGCCCGCCACGCGCGGTACGGGGCGGTCGGGACGTCGGGCTGTGCCCGGAGCGCGGTCTCCCGCGCGTCGCGGTGTACCGGCGGCGGGTGTCGATGGATGGTACGGCATGTGCTCGATCACGTACGCATCGTGACCGAGCCTGTCCGGCCGAGCACAGTAGCCGGACATGGGCGATGCGGCCACCCCGTGCGCAAGGATGGGGTCATGAACGCCATCATCTCCGCATCCGAACTCGCCGGTGAGTTGACCGGCGAGAACCCGCCGGTCCTGCTGGACGTCCGCTGGCAGCTGAGCGTGGCCAAGGCGGCCGGCGAACCGCCCTTCGACGGCCGCGCCGAGTACGAGAAAGGGCACATCCCCGGCGCCGTCTTCGTCGACCTGGACCGCGAGTTGGCCGCCGCCCCCGGCCCGGCCGGCCGCCACCCGCTGCCCGGCCTCGACGTCTTCGGTACGGCGATGCGCCGGGCCGGCGTGTCCGCACAGCGGCCCGTGGTCGTGTACGACGGCGGGCAGGGCTGGGCGGCGGCACGCGCGTGGTGGCTGCTGCGCTACACGGGTCACCCGGATGTGAGGGTCCTCGACGGCGGGTTGACGGCATGGAAGGGCCGGCTGGAGACGGCGGTGCCGCAGCCGCCGGAGGGCGACTTCGAACCGGTTCCCGGAGCCGTGCGGCGGCTGGACGCGGACGAGGCGGCCGCGCTCGCCCGCTCCGGCCTGTTGTTCGACGCCCGGGCGGGAGAGCGGTACCGGGGCGAGGTGGAGCCGATCGACCGGATCGGCGGTCACATCCCCGGCGCGGTGTCGGCGCCGACCACGGACAACGTCGGCCCCGACGGCCTCTTCCTGCCCGCCGAGGAGCTGAGCGCCCGCTTCAAGGCCCTCGGAGCCGCCGACGACACCGAGGTCGGGGTCTACTGCGGCTCGGGCGTCTCCGCGGCGCACGAGGTGCTGGCGCTGGCCGTGGCGGGCATCCCGGCGGCCCTGTACGTCGGTTCGTGGTCGGAGTGGTCGTCGGACCCCGACCGGCCGGTGGCGGTGGGGCCGGACCCGCAGTGATCAGGTGGCGTCGGGGCGGGTTCTCCGCCCCGGCTCGCGCGACACGACGAGCACGCGCGCGTGGAGCGGTGACGTCGGCCGCGTGAGCGTTGTGCCCTGCCGGGAGCGCCTGCGCGCGCATGCGGCCGTGGCGTCATGGAGGCGCCCCGAGAGGCTGCACGCGGACGCCGGGGCGAGCGCGTCCAGCGTTCCGGCTTCGGGCCGTACCGCCCGAGGCGCCCGCGCGGCCGTCGTCGTACCGCCTCGCCAGCCGTCGTCGTACCTCGCCGGGCGCCGTACGCCCGGCGAGGCGGGCACCTCACCCACGGGGCCTGAGCCCCGCTCCCGCGCGCTACTCCTGCTTCTTGCGCCGCGTGCCGAAGACGATCTCGTCCCAGCTCGGTACCGCCGCGCGGCGGCCGGGGCGGACGCCGTCGGCCTCGGCTTGCCGGTCGGTCGCGCCGATCAGGCGGTCCCGGTGGCTGCCGACCGACCGCGGCATGAGCACGTCGGCGTAGGCGGAACCGGCCGAGGCGGCGGGCGCCGGCGGTTCCTCCGCCGCGGGCTCCGCGTCCGGTTCGTCGTCGTTCGGTTCCGAGGACGCCGCTCGCTCCGGCACCACCAGATCGCCCCGGAAGCTCGGGACCGCCTCCAGCAGGCTGGTGAGCGAGTCGCGCTCGCCGGTGTTCTCCTCCACCGGCTCCGACGCCTGCGCGGGCAGGCTCGGCCGCTCCCGGTCGAGCGGGCGGTCCAGCGGGCGGTCGCGCGGCAGACGGGCGATGCGGGGCACGAAGGGGAAGCTGGGCTCCGGCGGCGCGAGGTCGTCGGACTCGCCGATGAGCGAGCGCGCCTCGTCGTCGACGGCCTGGACGAGCCGCCGCGGCGGGTCGTACGTCCAGCTCGCCGAGTGCGGTTCGCCGGCCACCAGGTAGACCAGCAGCACCTCCCACGTGCCGTCGTCGCGGCGCCAGGAGTCCCACTGCACGGTGTCCTTCTCGGCGCCGCGCAGCAGCAGCCGTTCCTGCACGGCCTCGCCGAGCAGCGGTCCCGCGGCGTTCTCCCCGGGGCGGCGGACGGGTGTCTTGCGTGCCCGCTCGGCCATGAAGGCACGCTCGGCGAGGACGGGGCCCTCGAACCGGCGTACGCGGTCGACGGGGATGCCGGCCATCTGCGCGACCTCTTCCGCGGTCGCGCCGGCGCGTATACGCGCCTGGATGTCGCGGGGGCGGAGATGGCTCTCCACCTCGATCTCGATCTGGCCGAGGCGGGGACGGTCGCCGCGCACGGCGGCGCGGAGCCGTTCGTCGATCGGAAGCGTGTACTCCGTGCTGTCCGCAGCCTTCAGCACCAGCCGTGTGCCGTCATTGGAGACGGCCACGACACGCAGTTCGGGCATGGGGACCTCCCGGGTGGTGCCTGCCGACGTCACGTGCGTCGCTGCTTCCGCTAGTCGAGTGTGGCCTGCCCGGGTGCAGCCTGCCACAACCTTGCCGAGTTGCCCGGCGTGTCGGGCACGGGCCCTGGATCGCCGTTATGGCACGGTTACCTATTCGCCACGCTAAGTGACCAACGCCGTCACCCTGTGCGACAAGCCCCCCTCCTGGCGGTCCAGCAAGGCCCCGGACATCCTGGCGGGAGACCGGGTCCAGGGCTCGCAACAGTACTCCATTCGGGCCACGCGCGTGGATCGGCGCGCCGCTCAACTTCTGGCAAGAGGCGGGACTTGGCCGCCCGTGGCCGGTTTTCGCGATCTTGAACGTGGCGTACTTCACGTAATCAGCAGAAACGGAACTATTGGTTTCGTTCCTACGTCCCTTTCTCGTGCAGTTGGTTGATCAAGTAGGAAAAGTCGATCACGTACGGGAATGAGAGGGAACGGACAGTTGACGCAGCGGCAGGACAAGAAGCGCATCGACCTGAACCTCCCTCAGGTGGCGGGCAGCGCCATGGCCGCGGTGGTGGCCGCGAAACTCGCCTCCTCCTTCGGCGTCTACGGCACGATCCTCGGCGCCGGGGTGGTCAGTGTCATCGCCACCTGCGGCGGCACGGTGTTCCAGCACTTCTTCAAGCACACCGGCGAGCAGTTGCGCACAGTCACCGTGCCCCGGTCAAGGGAGCAGTCCGGGCCGCCCGCTCCGGGCGAGTACACGGACGGGACCGTCTACCGGGCCCGGGTCAAGAGCTGGCGGCGGCCGCTTCTCGCGGCGGCGCTGGTCTTCGGCGTGACCATGGCCGGCGTCACCGCCTTCGAACTCGTCTCCGGCAGCAGCTTCAGCGGCGGCAAGGGCACGACCGTCAGTCATGCGTTCACCGGACGCAGCGCCTCGTCGCCCGCCACGCCGTCCCCGTCCTCCGAACCGGGGGACCACGGCACCGGCTCGCCCTCGAAGGCGCCGCCGGCGGACGGCGGCACCGCGCCGGGCGATTCGCCCTCCGGTTCCGGCGACACGACACCGGGCGCGACTCCCAGCGCCACGCCGACACCGACGCCCAGCGCCGACGCCACCGAGGACGGTTCGACGGGCGGCGCCGGCACGCCGAGCGCGCCCGCGACCGCTACGCCCCCAGCACCCGGCGCAGGTAGTCGTTCTGGAAGCGCCGCTCCGGGTCCAACCGGTCCCGCAGCGCCGTGAACTCGCCGAAGCGCGGGTACACCCGGGAGAAGTACGCGGCGTCCCGGGTGTGCACCTTGCCCCAGTGCGGCCGGCCCTCGTGCGCGGTGAAGATCCGCTCGGCCTCCGTGAAGTACCGCCGGTAGGGCGTGCCCCGGAACATGTGCACGGCGATGTAGGCGCTGTCGCGCCCGGAGGCCGTGGAGAGGGCGATGTCGTCGGCCGGGGCGGTGCGCACCTCGACGGGGAAGCTGACGCGCAGGCCCGAACGGTCCAGCATGGCCTTCAGTTCGCGCAGCGTCTCGGTCAGGGCCGCGCGCGGAACGGCGTACTCCATCTCCACGAACCGCACCCGGCGCGGAGAGGTGAAGACCTTGAAGGGGATGTCGGTGTAGGTCCGCGCGGACAGGGCCTTGCTGGAGATCCGCGCGATCGCCGGGACCGCGGCGGGCGCCGCCCGGCCGACCCAGTTGGCCACCTGGAACACGCCGTTGGAGAGGAACTCGTCCTCGATCCAGCCCTTGACGGGGCTCACCGGCCGGGCCGGGCCCGCGCTGCGGTTGTTGCGCTTGGTGTTGGTGCTGCCGGTGTGCGGGAACCAGTAGAACTCGAAGTGCTCGTTCTCGACCCACAGTTCGTCGAAGTCGGCGAGGACCCGCTCCAGCGGCATGGGCTCCTCGCGCGCGGTGAGCAGGAAGATCGGCTCTACGGCGAAGGTGATCGCGGTGACGATGCCCAGGGCGCCGAGGCCGATCCGGGCGGCCGTGAAGACCTCCGGGTTCTCCTTCTCGGAGCAGGTGAGCACCGAGCCGTCGGCCGTCACCAGCTCCAGGCCCTTGATCTGTGCGGCGATCGAGGCGGAGTCACGACCGGTGCCGTGCGTGCCGGTGCTGGTGGCGCCGGAGACGGTCTGTTCCATGATGTCGCCCATGTTGGTGAGCGACAGTCCCTCGCGCGCCAGCGCCATGTTGAGTCTCTTGAGCGGGGTGCCGGCCTCCACCGTGACGGTCCCCGCCTCACGGTCGATGTTGCGTATACCGGTCAACAGTTGAGGGCGTATCAAGACGCCGTCGGTCGCCGCGATCGACGTGAAGGAATGCCCCGTACCGACGGCCTTCACGGTCAGACCGTCCTCGCCGGCCCGCCGTACCGCGGCGGCCAGCTCGTCGACGGAGGCGGGCGTGACCTCCCGCGCGGGGCGGGCCGAGACGTTGCCGCCCCAGTTACGCCACGTGCCGTTCTTCCCGCTCGCTGTGCTGCTCAACGGTGCCTCCCCGACGCGGAACCGGCCTGCTGAGCCGGCGGTACCCGAGGAAACCGACCGCCACCGCGACCGCTCCGGACACCGCCGGAACCGCGTACCCGGCTCGTGCGCCGGCCGAGTCGATCACCCAGCCGGCCACCGAGGAGCCGAGCGCGACGCCGACCGCGAGCCCGGTGCTCACCCAGGTCATGCCCTCGGTCAGGTGCGCGCGTGGTACGTGCTCCTCGATGAGGGCCATCGTCGTGATCATCGTGGGAGCGATGGACAGACCCGCAAGGAAGAGCGCCGCGGCCAGAAACGGCAGGTTCCCGACCAGTAGGAGGGGGATCATACTCACGCCCATGGCGCACACGCCCAGGAGCCAGCGGCGGGCGGGCGGACCCGTGAAGCGCAGCAGACCGAACACGATCCCGGCGACGCACGACCCGGCCGCGTACAGGGCCAGGACGACACTCGCCGCGCTCTTGTGGCCCTGCTCGTCGGCGAAGGCCACCGTGACGACGTCGACCGAGCCGAAGATCGTGCCGGTGGCCACGAAGGTCGCCACCAGTACCTGCAGCCCCTTCGCGCGCAGCGCCGAGCCGCCGCCGTGCTGCTCGCGCGGGTGCGGCGCGGGCTCGGTCGCCCGCTGCGCGGTCAGCCAGAAGACGCCGACGGCGAGGAAGCACGCGGCGAGCAGCGGACCCGCCTCAGGGAACCAGGCCGTGGACAGGCCGATGGAGATGATCGGCCCGAAGATGAAGCACACCTCGTCCACCACGGACTCGAAGGAGTACGCGGTGTGCAGCCGCTCGGTGCCCCGGTACAGCTCGGCCCAGCGGGCCCGGATCATCGCTCCGAGGCTCGGGACGGTGCCGATGCCGACCGCGCAGAGGAACAGGAGCCAGTCCGGCCACCGGTAGTGGGCCGTGAGCAGCAGTCCGGCGGCCCCCGCGAGCGTGACCAGGGTCGCCGGGCGCAGCACGCGGCGTTGCCCGTGCCGGTCCACCAGCCGGGAGATCTGCGGACCCAGCGCCGCCGCGGACAGCGCGATCGTCGCCGACAGCCCGCCCGCCAGGCCGTAGCGGCCGGTGAGCTGGGAGACCATCGTGACGACGCCGATGCCCATCATCGACAGCGGCATCCGGCCGACGAAGCCCGCGGCGGAGAAACCCTTGGAGCCGGGGGCGGCGAACAAGGCGCGGTAGGGGCTGGGCACGTGGTCTCCGGGGGTCCGGTACGGCTCGGGGCGGGGCCGTGCGAGTGGCGGTGCCTTCGTAAGCAGCGTAGGCAGCCGGTACAGCTTACGAGTTAGGGCGCCCTAACGCACACGAGTAACCAGGCCGCCGCAGCGGAGGCCGTCCGGGCCGCCGACGCACCGGTCACCCGTCGTTTCCCCGGTGTCAGTGGCGGGTGGCAGGATCGACTCATGCCAGACGTGCTCGACGCCAGTCCCTACGACGCCCTGCTCCTGCTCTCGTTCGGCGGCCCCGAGGGCCCGGACGACGTGGTTCCGTTCCTGGAGAACGTGACGCGCGGCCGCGGTATCCCGACCGAACGCCTCAAGGAGGTCGGGCAGCACTACTTCCTGTTCGGCGGGGTCAGCCCGATCAACGACCAGAACCGCGCCCTGCTGGAAGCCCTGCGCAAGGACTTCGCCGAGCACGGCCTGGACCTGCCGGTCTACTGGGGCAACCGCAACTGGGCGCCGTACCTCACCGACACCCTGCGCGAGATGGTGCGCGACGGCCACCGCCGCATCCTCATCCTGGCCACCAGCGCCTACGCCTCCTACTCGGGCTGCCGGCAGTACCGCGAGAACCTCGCCGACGCCCTGGCCGCCCTCGAGGCCGAGGGCCTGGAACTGCCGAAGATCGACAAGCTGCGGCACTACTTCAACCACCCCGGCTTCGTCGAGCCCATGATCGACGGCGTGCTGGAGTCCCTCGCCGACCTCCCCGAGGACGTCCGCGCCGGCGCCCACATCGCCTTCACCACCCACTCCATCCCGACCGCGGCCGCCGACACCTCGGGGCCGGTGGAGGACCACGGCGACGGCGGCGCCTACGTCAGGCAGCACCTGGACGTGGCGCATCTGATCGCCGACGCCGTACGCGAGCGCACCGGCCTCGAGCTCCCCTGGCAGCTCGTCTACCAGTCCCGCTCCGGCGCCCCGCACATCCCGTGGCTGGAGCCCGACATCTGCGACCACCTCGAGGAGCGCAAGGCCGCCGGGGTCCCCGCGGTCGTCATGGCCCCCATCGGCTTCGTCTCCGACCACATGGAGGTCCTGTACGACCTCGACACGGAGGCCAAGGCCAAGGCGCAGGAGCTGGGCCTGCCGGTGCGCCGCTCGGCCACCGTGGGTGCCGACCCGCGGTACGCCGCCGCGGTGCGCGACCTCGTCCTGGAGCGCGCCGGCCTCGAGCGCGGCCAGGACGTCACACCGTGCGCGCTGGGCGCGCTGGGCGCGAGCCACCAGCTGTGCCCGGTGGGCTGCTGCCCGTCCCGTGCCCCGCGTCCCGCCGCCGCGGGCGCCGACAGCCCGTACGCGTGAGGAGCGCCGTGAACGACCCCCTGCACCTGGAGCTGCTCAGGCTCGCCCGGGAGGCCGCCCACCGGGCCGGAACCCTGCTGCGCGACGGCCGGCCGGCCGACCTCTCGGTCGCCGCGACCAAGTCGAGCGACGTCGACGTCGTCACCGAGATGGACATCGCCGCGGAGAAGCTGATCACCGGACTGATCTCCGAGCGCCGAACCGAGGACGCCTTCCTCGGCGAGGAGGGCGGCACCACCGAGGGCACCAGCGGGATCCGCTGGGTGATCGACCCGCTCGACGGCACGGTGAACTACCTCTACGGCCTGCCGACCTGGGCGGTCTCCATCGCCGCGGAGCAGGACGGCGAGACGGTGGTCGGCGTCGTCGCGGCACCGATGCGCGGGGAGACGTACCACGCGGTGCGCGGCGGCGGGGCGTGGGCCACCGGCTCGTGGGACGGCGAGCGCCGGCTGACCTGCCGCGCGGCGGCGCCCCTGGAGCAGGCCCTGATCTCCACGGGCTTCAACTACGTGGCCGACGTCCGGGAGCATCAGGCCGAGGTCGTCCGGCGGCTGATCCCGCTCGTGCGGGACATCCGCCGCGGCGGATCCGCCGCGATCGACCTGTGCGATGTCGCCGCGGGCCGTCTCGACGGCTACTACGAGCGGGGGCTGCACCCGTGGGACTTCCGCGCCGGTGACCTGATCGCCCGGGAAGCGGGCGCCGTGACCGGTGGGCGGCCCGGACAGCCCCTGTCGGGCGACCTGACGATCGCCGCCTCACCGGCCGTCTTCCAGCCCCTCCAGCGGCTCCTGGAGGACTTCGGCGCCTGGCACGACTGACGGCGGGTACGACGCCGACACGGACAGCGGGGCCCCGGCGCTGGATTCGCCGGGGCCCCGCTGGGGTGCATACGGGCTGATCAGACGCCGGACAGGCCGACTTCCACGCCATGTTCGGCGGCCAGGCGGCGCAGGTCGTCGAGCTCGCCCTGCTCCACGTCGACGAGGAAGTCGTCGCCCTCGTCACGAGCCCGCGTCAGGTCGGACTCGGTCGCCCTTATGCGCTGCAGAAGTCCTGCGGTGAAAGCGTCCATGCTGCGCCCCCTCGTCCAGGGTCGTGGGTCGGTGGCACGGGGGTGTGCCGGTTGGGAAGGGGCGATCACGTCTCCGTAGGTGCCCAGCGCTGCCCTGCTGGGCGGCGACGGTGCCGGACACCCACGCCCGCTCTGCGGAAGCGGCCTGTCGTGCCGCATGGTGCTGCGGCACAAGCAGAGCGTGATCGCGGGGTGTAAAGCCGTCCTCCCCCCGCGGACATCCGGGGAAACCTCGGCGAGCCGACAAATCTTCCCGCGCCCGCATCTGGCCGCATATGCCCGCGGCCGTGACCGGAACCCGACGGACGGCAGCGGGAGGGGACTTGTGGGGCTGGGGGAGCCGGACGGGACCGCCGAGTGGCCGGTGCGGACGGACCGAGAGGGACCGCTCCGCGGGCGGACCAAGGGGAGAGGAACCCCGTGCGCCGGCCGGCGCACGAGGCGTCGTCCCGAGGGAGCCGACGCCAGGCGGTCCCCCCGCGGAGCCAGCGCCTCCCATACCGGCCGACGGGCGCCTTACCACCGGTTTATGGGCCAACGCGGCAGGATGGAGGCGTAGACCCCGGTATGGATTCCGCCTGTGTGCGCCGATGCGGCGTGCCCGGCGGCTTTGAGGAAGGACAAGCGACGTGCGCGTACTCGTCGTCGAGGACGAGCAGCTGCTCGCCGATGCGGTGGCCACCGGACTGCGCCGGGAGGCCATGGCGGTCGACGTCGTGTACGACGGTGCGGCCGCTCTGGAACGCATCGGCGTCAACGACTACGACGTGGTCGTCCTCGACCGTGACCTCCCGCTCGTCCACGGCGACGACGTCTGCCGCAAGATCGTCGAGCTGGGCATGCCCACGCGCGTGCTGATGCTCACCGCCTCCGGCGACGTCAGCGACCGCGTGGAGGGCCTGGAGATCGGCGCCGACGACTATCTGCCCAAGCCCTTCGCGTTCAGTGAGCTGATCGCACGCGTGCGTGCCCTCGGCCGGCGCACCAGCGTGCCCTTGCCGCCCGTCCTGGAGCGGGCCGGCATCAAGCTCGACCCCAACCGCCGCGAGGTCTTCCGGGACGGCCGCGAGGTACAGCTCGCGCCCAAGGAGTTCGCGGTCCTGGAGGTGCTGATGCGCAGCGAGGGCGCCGTGGTCTCCGCCGAGCAGCTGCTGGAGAAGGCCTGGGACGAGAACACCGACCCGTTCACCAACGTGGTGCGCGTGACGGTGATGACGCTGCGCCGCAAGCTGGGCGAGCCGCCCGTGATCGTCACCGTGCCCGGTTCCGGCTACCGGATCTGATCGACGTGACGGCCACCCCCGCGCCTCCGCAGGCGCCACCGAAGCCCACCTGGGATCCCCGACGGCCGCAGCCACTGTTCCCATGGCTGCGGCCGACCATCCGGATACGGCTGACGCTGCTGTACGGCGGCATGTTCCTGATCGCCGGCATCCTGCTGCTGTCGATCATCTATCTGCTCGCCGCGCAGGCGCTCAACGTGGGCAGTGAGCTGCCCTTCAAGATCACCAGCGGAAGCGTCACCAGCAACGTCTGCAACCTGCCGGACAAGGCGTCGCCCGACGTCTTCAACAGCGCCATGAACGCCTGCGTCAACGAGCAGCGCCAGCACGCCCTGGACAGCCTGCTCAGCCGCTCCCTGCTCGCCCTGCTGGGCCTCGCGGTGATCGCGTTCGCGTTCGGCTACGCCATGGCCGGCCGGGTGCTGTCGCCGCTGGGCCGGATCACCCGCACCGCGCGTGCGGTGGCCGGATCCGATCTGTCCCGCAGGATCGAGCTGGACGGCCCGGACGACGAGCTGAAGGAGCTCGCCGACACCTTCGACGACATGCTGGAGCGCCTCCAGCGGGCCTTCACCGCCCAGCAGCGCTTCGTCGGCAACGCCTCGCACGAGCTGCGCACGCCGCTGGCGATCAACCGCACGCTGCTCGAGGTGCACCTGTCCGACCCGAACGCCCCGGTGGAGCTGCAGCAGCTCGGCAAGACGCTGCTGGCCACCAACGAGCGCAGCGAGCAGCTGGTGGAGGGCCTGCTGCTGCTCGCCCGCAGCGACAACCAGATCGTCGAGCGCAAGCCCGTCGACCTCGCGGAGGTCGCCTCGCAGGCCATCGACCAGGTGCGCGGCGAGGCCGAGGACAAGGGCGTGGAGGTGCGCGGCAAGCGCGAGCCCGCGGTCATTCAGGGCAATGGCGTACTGCTGGAGCGGATCGCCCTTAACCTGGTGCAGAACGCCGTCCGGTACAACGTTCCCGAAGGCGGCTGGGTGGAGGTCACCACGCAGGTCCAGCACGGTCAGGCGGTGCTGGTGGTGTCCAACACCGGCCCGGTGGTCCCGGCGTACGAGATCGACAACCTCTTCGAGCCGTTCCGGCGGCTGCGCACCGAGCGCACGGGCAGCGACAAGGGGGTGGGCCTGGGCCTGTCCATCGTGCGGTCCGTGGCGCGGGCCCACGGCGGGCACATCACGGCGACGCCCCGCGAAGGGGGTGGGCTCGTCATGCGGGTCACCCTGCCGCTGTGAGACCGTCGCGACACACGCGGAGGATGTTCGCTTTGCGCGGAATTTTCCGGGCACTCGGCCCAGCCTCCGATGTGTGATCGATCACAAGGGCGATTTTCCGGCCATCTACTCTCCGTGATCATGAAGGCCGCCGGAAAGCCCGGAAAATCCGGGTTTTCAGGGGTCCTGATCACGGGAAGTACACGGTGGGACGCCTTTGAAGTGCGACATTCGGACCGTGTACGGTCCCGTTCGCCATCCAAGCCGATCACTCTTGAGGTGTCCGGTTGGGTGTCGATTGAGTAACAGACCTTGATGTGAGGCAAAATCTCCGCCTCGAGGCGGGCACAAGTCCGGCCTCTCACGCGTTACGTGCGCTGGAGACACCGCAGACACCCAGAGGGGGAGAGCGACATGGCAACTGACTACGACACCCCACGCAAGACCGACGACGACGTCGATTCCGACAGCCTTGAGGAGCTGAAGGCCCGGCGCAACGACAAGTCGGCGTCGTCCGTCGACGTCGACGAGTTCGAGGCCGCAGAAGGCCTGGAGCTGCCCGGAGCGGACCTCTCCAACGAGGAGCTGGCCGTCCGGGTGCTGCCCAAGCAGCAGGACGAGTTCACCTGCATGAGCTGCTTCCTGGTGCACCACCGCAGCCAGCTGGCCCGGGAGAAGAACGGTCAGCCGATCTGCCGCGACTGCGACTGAGGGCGGGTCGGCCGTGACTGGCTCGACCCCTTCTCGGAAGCGCCGCTTCTCCCGCAGGGGAGCGGACCCGGGGCCGGTGGAAGGCCCCCATGGCGTGCGTGACGACGAGCGAGGCTCACCCCTTACGTCCTCGACGGAAGGAACAGGGTCGGCCTCGCTCGAAGCCGCGGGCGACCGGAGCGGTCTTCGGGATCGCGCCGGACGTATCGCGCCCGTCGCCAAAAGGCGGGCCGCGGCCGCCCGCACCAAGGCCGGAGATCTGGCCAGGTCCGGCGCGAGCAAGGGCAAGGACCGCGCCCGCGCGGGCCTGAGCTACCTCGCCGACCGGATCATCGACCTCGCCCCACGCGTGCCCGTACGCGATCTCGCCACGCTCCGCGCACAGTTTCCGGGCCTCGGTCCGGAGCAGCTGGCGGACAAGCTCGTGGCCGGCGCCACCAGGGCGACGGCGACGGTCGGAGCGGGAGTGGGCGCGGCGGCGATGCTGCCCGTGCCGCCCGCCATGCCGACCGAGCTGGCCGCTGAGATCACCAGCGTCGCGGCGATCGAGCTGAAGCTCATCGCCGAACTGCACGAGGTCTACGGCGTGCGACCGCCCGGTTCTCTCAAGGACCGCAGCTCGGTGTACCTGCGCGCCTGGTCCGGCGAGCGGGGCATCGAGGTGACGAAACCGTCGACGTTCGACGCGGCCCTCGGGGGCCGGATGAAGCGCGAACTGCGCCAGCAGATCATGAAGCGCCTGGTGCGGGATCTGCCCAATCTCATGCCGTTCATGGTCGGCGCCGCGGTCGGCGCGGTCATGAACCGCCGCGAGACCCGCAGGCTCGCCGGGCACGTGCGCACCGACCTGCGCACGGTGCAGGTGCCCTGGGAAGCCCTCCCCGAGCTGCCGCCTCTCGAGCAGCCGGACGAGCCCGTGACGGTGGGCGAGCTCACCGAGGACCTGGAGCGCTGACCCACGGGCCCTCCATGGCCCACCGGGGGTCCCTGCCGGGCCTCTGGGACCTGGGCGCCAGGGTGGCCCCAAGGGTTCCCTGTCCGGGCCCCTGAAGCTCCTACGAGCCCTGCTGAGCCGCTGCCTCCCGCGCCGTCTTCAGCGCCTCGGCCAGCCGCTCCGGCTCCCGCGTCGACAGGTACAGGTACGGCGTCGGGTCGGCCGGGTCCGTGACCTCGACCTTCAGTGCCTTCGGGATGTAGGCCCGCAGCAGCAGGAACGCGCGCGTGTCCGCCTTGTAGGTGCGCCAGGCGCGCGCCTCCTCCGCGTCCAGCACCTCGGCCTCGCCCAGCGCCGACACGGGGACCTTCGCCTCACCGGCGATCAGGAAGCCGTTCACCACACGGATGCGCAGCGAGCCGTACGCGCTGGCCACGACCGCCGACACGGCCGTACCGCCGACCAGGGCGCCGAGCATCGGCAGCGTCCCGAAGGGCAGGAAGACCAAGGCGAGGGCGAGACCCACGAGGAAGGAGACCAGCCACCACGAACGGGGGGCGGTGAGGCGTTCTTCGTAGGGGGTGGCGGGAAGCTGCATGGAGCCAAGCTTGGCATGGTGTGCGGACGTCCCCGCAATCAGGCGCCGCCCCGCGCCCGCCCCGCCCACGGCAGGTGGCCGCCGGGCGCCGGGCAGGGCTGGTCGTGGGGGGCGGGTGGGCGGGTAAGGTCTGCGGCTGTGAGTGGTACTTCCCCAGCTCTTCAGCCCCCGGCCGACGCCGCGCCTCCCGTGCGGCATCCCGACGCTCCCGCCCCCGGTGAGCTCCTCGGCGCGCACTACGAACACTGTTTCGGTTGCGGTGGCGGGCAGGCGCACGGACTGCACCTGGCGGCCCGGGCCGGTGACGGCGTCAGCATCACCGCCGAGTTCACCGTGCAGAGCGCCCACCAGGGTGCGCCCGGCCTCGCCCACGGCGGTGTCCTGGCCACCGCGCTCGACGAGACGCTGGGCTCGCTGAACTGGCTGCTGCGCATCATCGCCGTCACCGGACGGCTGGAGACCGACTTCGTGCGGCCGGTGCCGGTCGGTACCACCCTGTTCCTTCAGGCCGAGGTCACGGCCGTGGCCGGACGGAAGATCTACTCCACCGCCACCGGCCGCATCGGCGGCCCCGACGGCCCCGTCGCCGTCCGCGCCGACGCCCTCTTCATCGAGGTCAAGGTCGACCACTTCGTCGACCACGGCCGCCAGGAGGAGATCCGGGCCGCCATGAACGACCCGGACCAGCTGCGCCGGGCCCGCGCCTTCGAGGTGAACCCGTGAGCCGCGAGCCGCTGCGAGTGCTCATTCGCCGCATCGATCCGGACGTGCCGCTTCCGGCGTATGCGCACCCCGGCGACGCGGGGGCCGATCTGCGCACCACCGAGGCCTGCGAACTCGCGCCCGGCGAACGCGCGGTGTTGCCCACCGGGGTGTCTGTGGCACTGCCGGAGGGGTACGCGGCCTTCGTGCACCCGCGCTCCGGCCTGGCCGCCCGCTGCGGTGTCGCCCTGGTGAATGCCCCGGGGACGGTTGATGCCGGGTACCGTGGGGAGATCAAGGTGATCGTGGTGAACCTCGACCCGCGCGAGTGCGTGCGGTTCGAGCGCTTCGACCGGATCGCCCAACTGGTCGTCCAGCAGGTCGAGAGGGTCCGCTTCCAGGAGGTCGCGGAACTTCCCGACTCGGCACGGGCCGAGGGGGGCTTCGGGTCCACCGGGGGCCATGCCGCGGTGGGCGGTGAAAGCGGCACGAGCGGTCAGGTCGCCGAGGGCGGCCCGACGGGTGGGAATCGATACGCTTCGGTCGTATCCGACCGGGAAGGACAGTGACGTGTTCGGACGTCGCAAGAAGAGGGATGCCGCCGAGGACGCGGCCGGCGAGGCCGAGCAGGTCGTCGACAGCGTCGACACCGAGGCGGACGAAGAGGGCGAGCGCGAGCGCGTACGGCTCGAGCCGGAGCCGCGGCCCGACGGGCCCTGGGACGTCTCCGAGGTGCGCGACCCGGCCGAGGGCCGCGTGGACCTCGGTGGCCTGTTCGTGCCGGGCGTCGACGGCATGGAACTGCGCGTGGAGGTCGCCGGCGACGCGATCGTCGCGGCGACCGTCGTCCTGCGCGACAGCGCGATCCAGCTGCAGGCCTTCGCCGCGCCCAAGCGTGAGGGCATCTGGGGCGAGGTACGCGAGGAGATCGGCTCCGGCATCACCCAGCAGGGTGGCATCGTCGACGAGGTCGAGGGTCCGCTCGGCTGGGAGCTGCGCGCCCAGGTGCCGGTGCAGCTGCCCGACGGCACGGGCGGCTTCCAGGTCGTGCGGTTCGTCGGTGTGGACGGGCCCCGCTGGTTCCTGCGCGGTGTGATCTCCGGGCAGGGCGCGGTGCAGCCGCAGGCCGCCGGCCTGCTGGAGCAGATCTTCCGGGACACGGTCGTGGTCCGGGGCGAGGGGCCGATGGCGCCGCGCGACCCGATCGTGCTGAAGCTGCCGAACGACGCCCAGATGGTGCCCGAGAGCGTGCAGCAACAGCAGGAGGACGAGGCCTCCCGCTTCTCCGGCGGCATGGGCCAGCTGCAGCGCGGGCCGGAGATCACCGAGGTCCGCTAGGCCCTGTCGTTTGGATCAGGCCGGCCGTGAGGTGCGGTGCCTTCCGGCCGACCCGAGCGGGGTCTGGCGCGTGCAGCTGCAGGGCGGAGGAGGGCGCCAACGCGGTGGGGGTCCCCCCTGCTCGAAGAGCTCGGGGGAGTTGGCAACCGACGACAACGCCGCAGATGTGCGTGCCAGACCCCGCGACGCCGGGTGATCCAAACGACAGGGCCTAGACGCCTGCTCGATCGAGCGACGCGGGGCCGCACCCATATGGGGTGCGGCCCTTTCGCATGCGTGACCCCTTGACGGCGCATTGGTCCGTACCTATGGTCTCCGGCCAACGCCTGCGTTCATAAAGGCGCTCCACGTTCATATACAAGAACGGAGTCGCTATGCGTCGTGCCGCGCTGCTCGCAGTGGTGGCCTCTCTGCTGCTGGGCGCCTTCACCGCGCCCGCCGCCCATTCCGCCCCCGCCTCCTTCGTCCACCCCGGAGTCACCGTCTCCCGTAGCCAGCTGGACTTCGCCCGCACCCAGGTGCTGGCCGGCGCACAGCCCTGGAAGGGAGCCTTCGACCAGCTGCTGGCGAGCAAGTACGCCGATCTGAACCGCACCCCGGCGCCCCGCGCGACCGTCGAGTGCGGCTCGTACTCCAACCCGAACTACGGTTGCACCGACGAACGCGAGGACGCCCTCGCCGCGTACACCGACGCGCTCGCCTGGTACGTCACGCGCGACGACCGGTACGCGAAGAAGGCCATCCAGCTGATGGACGCCTGGTCCGCCGTGATCCAGGACCACACCAACAGCAACGCACCCCTGCAGACCGGATGGGCCGGCTCCACCTGGCCGCGCGCCGCCGAGATCATCAAGTACGCATACGCAGGCGCATGGCCGAACGCCGCCCGCTTCGCCACCATGCTGCGCAACGTCTACCTGCCCGAGGTGATCAACGGCTCGAACTCCAACGGCAACTGGGAGCTGTCCATGATGGAGGCGGCGATCGGCATCTCCGTCTTCCTGGAGGACAGGACCTCCTACGACAGGGCCATGGCCGCCTTCCGTACGCGCACCGCCGCCTACGTCTACCTCGCCTCCGACGGCGACCTGCCGAAGACCGTCCCGAGCCAGCACCTCGACACCCGCGACAAGATCGTCAGGTACTGGCAGGGACAGTCCACCTTCGTCACCGGCCTCACCCAGGAGACCTGCCGCGACTTCGTCCACACCGGCTACGGCATCTCCGCCATCTCCCACGTCGCCGAGACCAGCCGCATCCAGGGACAGGACCTGTACGGCACCGACGTCGGCGAGCGGCTGCGCCAGGCACTGGGCTTCCAGGCCCGGTACGAACTGGGTACGGCCGTCCCGAGCCGGCTGTGCGGCGGATCCCTCAAGCTCGGGCTGGGCCCGGTCACAGAGGTCGGCTACAACGCGCTGCACAACCGCCTCGGCGTCGCCATGACCAACACCCAGGCCCTGACCGAGCGCAACCGCCCGGCCGGCAGCAACAACCTCTTCGTGGCCTGGGAAACCCTCACCCACGGTGACAATCCGGCGTGAACCGCTGAGGGGGTCTCGTCCGATGAGGAAGTGAGAGCGCACAACAGCCGGCGAGGACGAACCGGCTAGAACGATCGAGAACCGAAGAGAACCATTGAGGGACCGGGCGCCCGGTGGTGATACTGGCGCCCGGTCCGCGGACCCCGCGTCCACGGGGGAACAGGGGGAGCACACATGACGAAGGTCGTCACCGAGACGATGGTGCGCGTCGAGGACGTGCACAAGTCCTACGGCGAGGGCGCAGCCGCCGTCCATGCGCTCAAAGGGGTCTCCTTCGGGATCCCGCGCGGCGAACTCGTCGCTCTCAAGGGCCGCTCGGGCTCCGGCAAGACGACTCTGCTCAACATCGTCGGCGGGCTCGACCAGCCGGACCGGGGCCGGGTGATCATCGAGGGCAGCGATCTGTCGGACCTGGGCGAGGAGGGGCTGCTCGCTTTGCGCCGGGACCGGGTCGGATTCGTGTTCCAGTCCTTCGGCCTCATCCCGATCCTCACCGCCGCCGAGAACGTGGGCGTGCCGATGCGACTGCGCCGCGCGGACCCCCGCGAGCGGGAGCAGCGCGTACAACTGCTGCTGTCCCTGGTCGGTCTCGCCGAGCACGCCGCGCAGCGCCCCGATGAGATGTCCGGGGGTCAGCAGCAGCGGGTGGCCATCGCCCGCGCCCTGGCCAACGAGCCGGCGCTGCTCATAGCCGACGAGCCGACGGGGCAGCTGGACGCGGAGACCGGCCACGCCGTGATGGAGCTGCTCCGTGCGGTCGTCCACAGCGAGAACGTCACGGCCCTGGTCGCCACCCACGACGCCACGCTGCTGGACCTGGCCGACCGGGTCCTGGAGCTGAGAGACGGCGAGATCGGCGAGGCGGGTGCCGGGGCCTGAGCCGGAGCCTGAGAAGGGGCGCCGGCGGAGGTCGGTGCCGGGCCCATCTCCGTCGTCCGGCGGCGTCAGGGTCGCGTCAAAGGTGTCCACTGCCCGCCCCCACGCCCCTTTTGTCGCTCCCGTGGGTCGTAAGGTCGACGCTGCGTAGGGGCAGTCACACCGGAAGACAATGGGTTCATGGCACGCGGCAAGCTTCGGATCTACCTGGGAGCGGCACCCGGTGTCGGCAAGACCTACGCGATGCTGTCCGAGGCGCACCGGCGGGTCGAGCGCGGTACGGACTGCGTCGTGGGGTTCGTCGAGCACCACGGGCGGCCGCGCACCGAGGTGATGCTGCACGGTCTGGAGGCGGTGCCGCGCCGGGAGCTGGAGTACCGGGGCGCGCGCTTCACCGAGATGGACGTCGGCGCGGTGCTGGCCCGCCGCCCGCAGGTGGCCCTGGTGGACGAGCTCGCCCACACCAACGTCCCCGGTGCCCGCAACGCCAAGCGCTGGCAGGACGTCGAGGAGCTGCTGGCCGCCGGCATCGACGTGGTGTCGACGGTCAACATCCAGCACCTGGAGTCGCTCGGCGACGTCGTCGAGTCGATCACGGGGTTGCGGCAGCAGGAGACGGTGCCGGACGAGGTGGTGCGCCGGGCGGACCAGATCGAGCTGGTGGACATGTCGCCGGAGGCGCTGCGCCGGCGCATGGCGCACGGCAACATCTACCAGCCGGACAAGGTCGACGCGGCCCTGTCGAACTACTTCCGGCCCGGCAACCTGACCGCGCTGCGCGAGCTGGCGCTGCTGTGGGTGGCGGACCGGGTGGACGCCTACCTCCAGCGGTACCGCACCGAGCACCGCGTGTCGGCGATATGGGGTTCGCGGGAGCGGATCGTGGTGGGCCTGACCGGCGGCCCCGAGGGGCGCACGCTGATCCGGCGGGCGGCGCGGCTGGCGGAGAAGGGCGCGGGCGGGGAGGTGCTCGCGGTGTACATCTCCCGCAGCGACGGCCTCACCGCGGCCTCGCCCAAGGAGCTGGCCGTGCAGCGCACGCTGGTGGAGGACCTGGGCGGCACCTTCCACCATGTCGTCGGCGACGACATCCCCGCCGCCCTGCTCGCGTTCGCCCGCGGGGTGAACGCCACCCAGATCGTGCTGGGCTCCTCGCGCCGCAAGAGCTGGCAGTACGTCTTCGGCCCCGGGGTCGGCGCCACGGTCGCCCGTGAGTCCGGACCCGACCTCGACGTACACATCGTCACGCACGAGGAGGTCGCCAAGGGCCGCGGGCTGCCCATGGCGCGCGGTGCACGGCTCGGGCGCTCACGGGTGCTGTGGGGCTGGCTGGTGGGCGGCGCCGGCCCGGTGCTGATGACCCTGCTGCTGACCGGCATCGACGCGTCGCTCGGCCTGACCAACGACATGCTGCTGTTCCTGGGGCTGACGGTGGCGGCGGCCCTGGTGGGCGGGCTGCTGCCGGCGCTGGTCGCGGCGGCCTTCGGCTCGATGATGCTGAACTGGTTCTTCACGCCGCCGGTGCACCGGGTCACCATCGCCGACCCGAAGAACATCCTCGCTCTGGTGATCTTCGTGTCGGTGGCGGTGTCGGTGGCCTCGGTCGTCGACCTCGCTGCCCGGCGCACCCAGCAGGCGTCCCGGCTGCGCGCGGAGTCGGAGATCCTCTCCTTCCTCGCCGGGAACGTGCTGCGCGGCGAGACCAGCCTGGAGGCACTGCTGGAGCGGGTGCGGGAGACGTTCGGGATGGAGTCGGCGGCCCTGCTGGAGCGTGAGAGCGATGTGGCGCCGTGGACCTGCGCCGGGCGCGCGGGGCTCGGCGGACCCGTTCAGCGGCCGGAGGACGCCGACGTGGACATGCCGGTCGGCGATCACATGGCGCTGGCGCTCACCGGCCGGGTGCTGCCCGCCGAGGACCGCCGGGTGCTCGCCGCGTTCGCCGCGCAGGCCGCCCTGGTCCTGGACCGCCGGCGGCTGCAGCAGGAGGCCGACCAGGCCAAACAGCTGGCCGAGGGCAACCGCATCCGCACCGCGCTGCTCGCCGCCGTCAGCCACGATCTGCGCACCCCGCTCGCCGGGATCAAGGCGTCCGTCTCCTCGCTGCGCTCCGACGACGTCGAGTGGTCCGAGGAGGACGAGGCGGAACTGCTCGCGGCGATCGAGGAGGGCGCCGACCGGCTCGACCACCTGGTCGGCAACCTCCTCGACATGTCCCGGCTGCAGACCGGCACGGTCACCGCGATCATCCGCGAGATCGACGTCGACGAGGTGGTGCCGATGGCGCTCGGCGGCGTCCCTGAGGGCAGCGTCGAGCTGGACGTCCCCGAGACACTGCCCATGGTCGCCGTAGACGCCGGGCTGCTGGAGCGGTCGGTGGCCAACCTCGTGGAGAACGCCGTCAAGTACAGCCCGCCGGCGCTGCCCGTGCTGGTGGCCGCGAGTGCGATGGCCGACCGGGTCGAGGTGCGGGTCGTCGACCGTGGCCCGGGCGTCCCGGACGAGGCCAAGGAACGCATCTTCGCGCCCTTCCAGCGCTACGGCGACGCACCGCGAGGCGCCGGTGTCGGCCTCGGTCTTGCCGTGGCGCGCGGCTTCGCCGAGGCGATGGGCGCCACCCTGAACGCCGAGGACACGCCCGGTGGCGGTCTCACCATGGTCCTCAGCCTCCGGGCGGCCGCCGGCCGGCCCCCGCAGCACGGCTCGGTGCAGTCGGTTCCCTCAGAAAGGCAGGCCACATGACCCGGGTGCTCGTGATCGAAGACGAGCCGCAGATCGTGCGCGCCCTCGTGATCAACCTCAAGGCCCGCAAGTACGAGGTCGACGCGGCCCACGACGGCGCCGGCGCCCTGAGGATCGCGGCCGCCCGCCACCCCGACGTGGTGGTGCTCGACCTGGGCCTGCCGGACATGGACGGCGTCGAGGTGATCAAGGGGCTGCGCGGCTGGACCCGGGTGCCGATCATCGTGCTGTCCGCGCGGCATTCCTCCGACGAGAAGGTGCAGGCGCTGGACGCGGGCGCCGACGACTACGTCACCAAGCCGTTCGGCATGGACGAGCTGCTCGCCCGGCTGCGGGCCGCCGTGCGCCGCGCCGAGCCCGTCGGCGCCGGCGAGGAGGAGGTCACGGTGGAGACGGCCGAGTTCACCGTCGACCTGGCCGCGAAGAAGGTCGACCGTGGTGGCCGGGACGTACGCCTGACGCCGACGGAGTGGCATCTGCTGGAGGTGCTGGTGCGCAACAGCGGCCGTCTGGTCGGGCAGAAGCAGCTGCTGCAGGAGGTGTGGGGGCCGTCGTACGGGACGGAGACGAACTACCTGCGGGTGTACATGGCGCAGCTGCGCCGCAAGCTGGAGGCGGACCCCTCGCACCCGAAGCACTTCATCACGGAGCCGGGGATGGGGTACCGGTTCGAGCGCTAGCCCGGCCGAGCCCGGCCTTCGGCCCGGGGAGGGTGTGTGAGGGCCGACACGGGGAGTACGTAGCCGTCAGTGCACCCCGGTACGCTTCAGATATGAGTGCTGTTCCTCGTTCCGAAAAGCCGGCGGGCCGGTTCCGGCGGATGCTCGACCGGCTCTCCTCGTCGCAGGAGGACCTGGAGTCCGAGGAGCTGCGCGAGGACGCCGAGACGGCGGGCTGTACCCGGATCGGTGACTGCAAGGACCGTCAGATCGTTACGGTTACTGGTACCTTGCGCACGGTCACCCTGCGTCCGCGCGCGGGTGTCCCGGCTCTGGAAGCGGAGCTGTTCGACGGCACCGCCGCGCTGGACGTGGTGTGGCTCGGCCGGCGCTCCATCGTGGGGATAGAACCGGGGCGCAAGCTGATCGCATCGGGCCGGATCTCGATGAGCCGGGGCCGCCGGGTGCTGTTCAACCCCAAATACGAACTGCGACCCCTCGGACGGGAGTAGCCGGTGACGTCACTCGACAAGCCGACCGACGACACATCTGCCAACGACGCCCGGGCGGTGACGGAGGCCGCGCTGTTCGAGGCGTTCGGCGGAGTGCGGGGCATGGTCGAGACGGTGGTCCCCGGCCTCCTCTTCGTCACGATCTACACGATCAACAAGGACCTCCATCTGTCGGCGATCGCCGCGGTGGCCGTGTCCCTGGTGCTGGTCGTGGTGCGCCTCGCGATGAGGGACACCGTCAAGCACGCCTTCAGCGGCGTCTTCGGCGTCGCCTTCGGTGTCGTCTTCGCGATGATGACCGGCAACGCCAAGGACTTCTATCTGCCGGGCATGCTGTACACCCTCGGCCTGGCGCTGGCGTACATCGTCACCACGATCGCCGGGGTTCCGCTGATCGGTCTGATCCTCGGCCCGGTGTTCAAGGAGAACCTCTCCTGGCGCACCCGCAACCCGGGACGCAAGAAGGCATACGCCAAGGCGAGCTGGGCCTGGGGCCTGATCCTGCTCGCCAAGTGCGCGATCCTCTTCCCGCTGTACTGGTGGGCCGACACCACCCAGCTCGGCTGGGTGCTGGTCGCGCTGAAGATCCCGCCGTTCCTGCTCGCCGTCTGGCTGACGTGGGTCTTCCTGGCGAAGGCGCCGGCGCCCATCGACGTCTTCGCGGAGATGGAGGCCGAGGAGAAGGCCGAACAGGAGCGCAAGGCGACGGCCCTGGCCGCGGAGCGCGGGGAAAGCCCCGAGCCGACGGAGTCCACGGGCGGCCGCCACCGCCGGGAAGCGTAAGGCCGACGCATACGGCGAGGGGGCGCCCGGTGTACACCGGGCGCCCCCTCGCCGTAATCGGAACCGGAACCGTCAGCTGTCGTCGCGTCGCACCGACAGCAGGTCCTCCAGCTGGCCCTCGCGGGCCTGGGCGGCCACGAACAGCAGCTCGTCGCCCGGCTCCAGGGAGTCCTCGCGGGACGGCGTGAGAACGCGGGTGCCGCGGATGATGGTGACCAGTGAGGTGTCCTGCGGCCACTCCACGTCGCCGACCTGCGTGCCGGCCAGCGCCGACTCCTCCGGCAGGGTCAGCTCGACCAGGTTCGCGTCGCCGTGGCTGAAGCGCAGCAGCCGGACCAGGTCGCCGACGCTCACCGCCTCCTCGACCAGGGCCGACATCAGGCGCGGGGTGGAGACGGCGACGTCCACCCCCCAGGACTCGTTGAACAGCCACTCGTTCTTCGGGTTGTTCACCCGGGCCACGACGCGCGGAACGCCGTACTCCGTCTTCGCCAGCAGGGAGACGACGAGGTTGACCTTGTCGTCGCCGGTCGCGGCGATCACGACGTTGCAGCGTTGCAGCGCCGCTTCGTCCAGGGAGGTGATCTCGCAGGCGTCGGCGAGCAGCCACTCCGCCTGCGGGACGCGCTCGACCGAGATCGCGGTCGGCGCCTTGTCGATCAGCAGCACCTCATGGCCGTTCTCCAGCAGTTCGCCCGCGATCGAGCGGCCCACCGCGCCGGCACCGGCAATGGCGACCCTCATCAGTGACCGCCCTCCTCTTCAGGGCCCTTGGCGAAGGCCGCCTCGACCTTTTCGACCTCGTCGCTGCGCATCATCACGTGCACCAGGTCGCCCTCCTGCAGCACCGTCTGGGAGGTGGGCAGGATCGCCTCGCCCAGGCGGGTCAGGAACGCCACCCGGACGCCCGTCTCCTCCTGCAGCTTGCTGATCTTGTGCCCGACCCAGGCGGCCGAGGCGTGCACCTCGGCGAGCTGCACACCCCCGGTGGGGTCGCGCCACAGCGGCTCGGAGCCGGAGGGCAGCAGACGGCGCAGCATCTGGTCGGCGGTCCAGCGGACCGTGGCGACCGTCGGGATGCCGAGACGCTGATAGACCTCGGCGCGACGGGGGTCGTAGATACGGGCCGCGACGTTCTCGACACCGAACATCTCGCGGGCCACCCGGGCGGCGATGATGTTGGAGTTGTCGCCGCTGGAGACCGCGGCGAAAGCGCCCGCCTCCTCGATGCCGGCCTCGCGCAGGGTGTCCTGGTCGAAGCCGACCCCGGTGACCCGGCGGCCCCCGAACGAGGAACCGAGACGTCGGAAGGCGGTGGGGTCCTGGTCGATCACAGCGACCGTATGCCCCTGCTGCTCCAGGGTCTGGGCGAGAGCGGAACCCACTCTGCCGCAGCCCATGATGACGATGTGCACGACCGTCCTTCCGGTGTCAAGAGATCTCACGTGGCTCGAACAGGGTCTCAGACCGGCGACCAAGCTACACAGGCACGCCGCGGGCTGTGCACCCCCGGGCCGGTTACGTCCTGTCCTTCCCGCGAGGTGCGTGCCGGCCCTCGCCGCGCCGGGATGATCCGAACGACGGGCTCAGCGCGGCTGTGTGGCCCGGCGGCGAGTGATGCTGCGCACGCTGCGCAGAGTGAGGAATCCGAGGCCGAGGAGTGTGACGGCGGCGCCGATCAGCTCTGCGGTGGCGGGCACGGTGACCTCCGAGGTGCGGCGGGGCGGGAGTCCAGCCATCTAGGCACGGGCACCGCCCCACCTGCGGAATCCGTAGCGCTGTGAAGCGCCGATTCCACTCGTGCGGCAGATCGGCCACGGCAGGTGGGCGAGCCCGTGTTCGAAGGCTTACGATCCTCTGTTGTGTCCAAACTGACCGACGTGCCCAAACGGATTCTCATCGGGCGCGCACTGCGCAGTGATCGGCTGGGGGAAACTCTCCTGCCGAAGCGCATCGCCCTTCCCGTTTTCGCCTCCGACCCGTTGTCCTCCGTGGCCTATGCGCCAGGGGAGGTGCTGCTGGTCCTGTCCATCGCGGGCGTGTCGGCGTACCACTTCAGCCCCTGGATCGCCCTCGCGGTCGTCGTGCTGATGTTCACGGTCGTCGCCTCCTACCGACAGAACGTGCACGCCTACCCAAGCGGCGGCGGCGACTACGAGGTCGCCACCACCAACCTCGGCCCCAAGGCCGGTCTGACCGTGGCGAGCGCGCTGCTCGTCGACTACGTCCTGACCGTCGCGGTGTCGATCTCCTCCGGCATCGAGAACCTGGGCTCGGCGATCCCGTTCGTCGTCGAGCACAAGGTGGTCTGCGCCGTCGCCGTGATCATCCTGCTGACGGTGATGAACCTGCGCGGCGTGAAGGAGTCCGGCAAGCTCTTCGCGATCCCGACGTACGTCTTCGTCGCCGGCGTCTTCATCATGATCGCCTGGGGCGCCTTCCGCGGCCTGGTCCTCGGCGACACCATGCGGGCACCCACCGCCGACTTCCACATCAAGGCCGAGCACCAGGGCCTGGCCGGCTTCGCGCTGGTCTTCCTGCTGCTGCGCGCCTTCTCCTCCGGCTGTGCCGCGCTCACCGGCGTCGAGGCGATCTCCAACGGCGTGCCCGCCTTCCGCAAGCCCAAGTCCAAGAACGCCGCGACCACCCTGGCGGCCATGGGCCTGCTCGCCGTCACCATGTTCTGCGGCATCATCGTCCTCGCCCTGACCACCAAGGTCCGCATGGCCGAGAACCCGGCCACCGACCTGCTGAAGAACGGCGTCGGCGTCGGCGTCGACTATGTCCAGAACCCGGTGATCACTCAGGTCGCCGAGGCCGTGTTCGGCAAGGGCAGCTTCTTCTTCGTCGTACTGGCCGCGGCCACCGCGCTGGTGCTGTTCCTCGCCGCCAACACCGCCTACAACGGCTTCCCGGTGCTCGGCTCGATCCTCGCCCAGGACCGCTACCTGCCGCGTCAGCTGCACACCCGCGGCGACCGCCTGGCCTTCTCCAACGGCATCGTGCTGCTGGCCGGCACGGCGACCCTCCTGGTCCTGATCTACGGCGCCGACTCCACGCGGCTGATCCAGCTGTACATCGTCGGTGTGTTCGTGTCGTTCACGCTCAGCCAGATCGGCATGGTCCGGCACTGGAACCGGCACCTCGCCGCCGAGAAGGACCAGGCCAAGCGCAGCCATATGATCCGCTCCCGCGCGATCAACACCTTCGGCGCCTTCTTCACCGGTCTGGTGCTGGTCGTCGTCCTGGTCACGAAGTTCACGCACGGCGCCTGGGTCGCCCTGCTCGGCATGTGCATCTTCTACGTGACGATGACCGCGATCCGCCGTCACTACGACGCCGTGGCCGCGGAGATCGCCGCGCCCGAGGGCCCCAGCGACGACAGCGTCCGCCCCTCGCGCGTCCACTCGGTGGTGCTGATCTCCAAGATCCACCGCCCGACGCTGCGCGCGCTCGCCTACGCCAAGCTGATGCGCTCCGACTCCCTGGAGGCGCTCACGGTCAACGTCGACCCGGTCGAGACCAAGGCGCTGCGCGAGGAGTGGGAGCGGCGCGGCATCGACGTACCGCTGAAGGTGCTGGACTCGCCGTACCGCGAGATCACACGGCCGGTCATCGAGTACGTCAAGGGCCTGCGCAGGGAGAGCCCGCGCGACGCGGTGTCGGTGATCATCCCCGAGTACGTGGTCGGCCACTGGTACGAGCACTTCCTGCACAACCAGAGCGCGCTCAGGCTGAAGGGACGCCTCCTGTTCACCCCGGGCATCATGGTCACCTCGGTGCCCTACCAGCTGGAGTCCTCCGAGGCCGCCAAGAAGCGGGCCCGCAGGCGGCAGGAGTGGAACGCGCCCGGTTCGGTACGGCGTGGTCCGCTGACGCAGGGCGAGCGGGCGAAGGGGACGGAGAACCGGAAGTAGCTCTCCCGCGACCACGTAGACTGGTGGGCTGTTGTCCGTCCGTCCCCCTCACCCCCTCTGGAGTCACCCCGCCATGCAGGCACAAGAGAACAACTCGCAGGCGGGGTCGCTGGTCGGGGCCGAGTTCGAGGTCGAGATCGGCCCCGTCGCCCACGGCGGTCACTGCATCGCCCGCACGTCCGAGGGCCAGGTCCTCTTCGTCCGGCACACGCTGCCGGGCGAGCGGGTCGTGGCCCGGGTGACCGAGGGCGAGGAGGGCGCGCGGTTTTTGCGTGCGGACGCCGTGGAGATCCTCGAGGCCTCCAAGGACCGCATCGAGGCGCCGTGCCCCTTCGCCGGTCCGGGCCGCTGCGGCGGTTGCGACTGGCAGCACGCCAAGCCCGGCGCCCAGCGGCGGCTGAAGGGCGAGGTGATCGCCGAGCAGCTGGAGCGGCTCGCGGGGCTGACGCCCGAGGAGGCCGGCTGGGACGGCACGGTGGTCCCGGCCGAGGGCGACAAGCTGCCCGCCGGCCAGGTCCCGCAGTGGCGCACGCGCGTGCAGTACGCCGTCGACGCCGAGGGCCACGCCGGTCTGCGCCGCCACCGCTCGCACGAGGTCGAGCGCATCGACCACTGCATGATCGCGGCCGAGGGTGTCAGCGAGCTGGGCGTGGAGCAGCGCGACTGGTCGGGCATGGAGTCGGTGGAGGCGATCGCGGCGACGGGTTCGCAGGACCGCCAGGTGATCCTCACCCCGCGCCCGGGCGGCCGCCTGCCCCTGGTCGAACTGGACCGTCCGGTCTCGGTGATGCGCGTGGACGAGAAGGACGGCGGCGTACACCGCGTCCACGGCCGCCCCTTCGTGCGCGAGCGCGCCGACGACCGCACCTACCGGGTCGGCAGCGGCGGCTTCTGGCAGGTCCACCCGAAGGCCGCCGACACCCTCGTCACCGCGGTCATGCAGGGCCTGCTGCCCCGCAAGGGCGACATGGCCCTGGACCTGTACTGCGGCGTCGGCCTCTTCGCCGGCGCCCTGGCCGACCGCCTCGGCGAGCAGGGCGCGGTCCTCGGCATCGAGTCCGGCAAGCGCGCCGTCGAGGACGCCCGGCACAACCTCGCCGACTTCCCCCGGGTCCGCATCGAACAGGGCAAGGTCGAGTCGGTCCTGCCGCGCACCGGCATCACGGAGGTCGACCTCATCGTCCTGGACCCCCCGAGGGCCGGCGCCGGCCGCCAGACGGTCGCCCACCTCTCCTCCCTGGGCGCCCGCCGCATCGCCTACGTCGCCTGCGACCCCGCTGCGCTGGCCCGGGACCTGGCGTACTTCCGGGACGGGGGGTACCGGGTGCGGACGCTGCGGGCGTTCGATCTGTTTCCGATGACGTCGCACGTGGAGTGCGTGGCTATTCTCGAGCCCGCCCACAAGGGCTCCTGACCTGCTCTTTTACGGATGAGGTCGGTCTTGGCGGGTTGGGTCGACCTGTTTGCGTGGGTGCAACGGGTGGAGCACGCCGCATGCCGTACGACCGCCTCTGACCTGCTGTTCCGGTCATTGCCGGGAAGACGGGCGTGTGGTGCCCTCGGTCGTCGCCGGGGCCGCGTAGGGCGGCGCTGACGCTCATGTGACGCTCGCGCTGATGAGGCGGCAGGTCCTGGCGCGGGCCCTGGGACACAGCCATGTCCGCGGAGGCGCTCCTGCCTGCCTTCAAGACGGGTTGCCGGGCAAGGACGTGGTGCGGCTCGGGCGGCGCCAACGGCATCGGTGCCGCCCGTCCGCAAGCCTTATGTGTCTTTCTCACTTGTTGACCAGGGCCAGGTTGTAGAGACCGTCCATGGGCGTGCAGCTCCTCCAGCGCGGGTATGAAACCGCAGGTCAGGGCCCTCTCCTCCGGGAGGATCCGCCCAGCTCGTGACAGCTGTGCCATAGCGGGTGATACGGCGAGCCCGCCGGATCTGGCAGGACATCTGTGCGGAGCCGTGAGACGACGAAGCCGCACCGGAGCGCTCCGGTGCGGCTTCCGGCCGTGAGATCGGCTGCACTGGCACGCACCATGCGGTCGGCGGCCTTACGCGGTCCTTGTTCCTGTGCTGCTCTCGGAGGAGCGCCTGATTTGCGAGCGCACCCGCCCACCCGTCATGCCCGGGAGCGATCGGTGGTCGTGTCGCCTGCTGCCTCATCACTTACCGGGCGAGTCGGAGGAGGGCCTGGGTGTGGGTCTTTCCTCGGGCTCGGCAGTGGTCGTAGTAGGTGCGGGAGGCGGGGTCGTGGAGGGCGGCGAACGGGGAGAGGAACATCGCGCGTGTGAGCTGTCGGTTCCCTGGGGGCGCGTTCGCCGTGGATGGAGGTCCCCGAGGATTTGGTGGCCGGTGCGAGGCCGGCGTAGGAGGCCAGGTGGGCGGCGCTCGGGAAGCTGCTGCCGTCGCCGGCCATGACAGGGCAGCGCACTACAACACCTCGCCGGGGGCTGTGTGCTGAGCTCCTGGTGCACGTCCAGGCAGCGCGGCTGGACATTGGGCTGCCGCGGATCCTGTGTCGTATGGTCTGATGTCGCGGTCGCCCAACGTCCGCTACGGATCTCACGGAACCCGGCGGCGCCGCCGGTACGGCCGAAAGATCTGAACCAGTACCGGGAATCAGGCTGCGACGAGCTCCTGCCCGCGGTCCGGCGTCTTGACCTTGGGCTTCTTGTTAGGCAGCGAGAGCCGGAAGACCTTGTGCCACGCGGAGAACACCTGCTTGGGCAGCGGCCCGGTGACGTACTCCAGCTCGTACTTCTCGAACAGCGCGCGCACCTTCACCGCGACCTCGGCGTACCGGTTGCTCGGCAGGTCCGGGAACAGGTGGTGCTCGATCTGGTGCGACAGGTTGCCGGTCATGAAGTGCATGGCCCTGCTGCCGCTGATGTTCGCCGAGCCCATCATCTGGCGCAGGTACCACTGGCCGCGCGTTTCACCCCTGATCGACCGGCGCTCGAAGACCTGCACGCCCTCGGGGAAGTGCCCGCACATGATCACCGAGTGGGACCAGATGTTGCGGACCAGGTTCGCGGTGAACGTTGCGGCGAGCGTGGGGAGGAACGACGGGCCCGACAGCAGCGGGTGGATCACGTAGTCCTTGAGCACCTGCTTGCGGATCTTGCGGCCCACGGCCTTGGCCCGCGCGCGGAACTCCGGGTTCTTGCGGCGGCGCTTGTGCAGGTTCTTGCCGAGCTCCAGGTCGTACGCTGCGATGCCGTACTCGAAGAAGCAGGCGTTGAGGAAGTTCCACAGCGGCTGTCCGAGGTGGAACGGGTGCCACTTCTGGTCCTCGTCGACACGCATGATGCCGTAGCCGAGGTCGTTGTCCTTGCCGATCACGTTGGTGTACGTGTGGTGCAGCTCGTTGTGCGAGTGCTTCCACTGGTCGGCCGGTGAGACGTGATCCCACTCCCAGGTGGTGGAGTGGATCTTCGGGTCCCGCATCCAGTCCCACTGGCCGTGCAGGACGTTGTGGCCGATCTCCATGTTGTCCATGATCTTCGCCACGGACAGCCCGGCGGTGCCGATCAGCCAGGCGGGCGGGAAGATCGAGAACAGCAGCACGCCCCTGCTGACCAGCTCGAGCTTGCGCTGCGCCGAGATGACCTTGCGGATGTAGGCGGCGTCTTTCTCGCCGCGGCCGGCGATCACCTCGTCGCGGATCGCGTCCAGCTCGCGGCCAAGCTCCTCGATCTGCTCCGCGGTCAGGTGGGCGGTGGGGTCGATGGCGGTCAAGGTGCTCCTACCGTTCGATGTCGCAGGGGCCCGCCGCGGCGGACACGCAGGTCTGGATGAGGACGCCCGGTTCGGCCTCGGTGATCTCACCGGTGCGCAGGTCGCGGACGGCGCCCGCCTTGAGCGGCGTGACGCAGCCGAAGCAGATGCCCATGCGGCACCCGGAGGGCATGAGCACGCCGGCCTCCTCGCCGATGTCCAGCAACGGCGTGGCGCCGTCCGCGTCGACGGTCCTGCCGGTGGCGCTGAACGTGACCTCGCCGCCGTCGCCGGCGACGAGGATGCCGGGGCGGAAACGTTCGGTGTGCAGGCGCTCTTGTACGCCGTGCTCGGTCCAGTGGTCTTCGGCGGCGTCGAGCAGGCCCGCGGGTCCGCAAGCCCACGTCTCGCGCTCGGCCCAGTCGGGCACGAGTTCGTCGAGACGGGCGATGTCGAGCATGCCGTCCGTGGCGGTGTGCACCTCGGTGAGCCGAAGCTTCTTGGCCGCGACCAGGTCGTGCAGTTCGTTGCGGAAGATCACGTCTTGCGGCCGTGGCGCGCAGTGGACCATGGCGACGTCGTCGAACTCGGTGTCGCGCAGCATGGCCATCACGGGCGTGATGCCGCTTCCGGCCGTCAGGTAGAGCACCTTGGCGGGCTTGGCCTGCGGCAGCACGAAGTCTCCGGTCGGCTGATCGAGCTGGATCAGCGTGCCCGGTTTCGCCCTGCGGACCAGGTGGTTGCTGACCTTGCCGTCCGGGATCGCCTTCACGGTGATCGTGACGCGGCCGTCCTGGCGGTTCGTCGGCGAAGTGAGGGAGTAGGCACGCCACAGGCGCACGCCGTCGACGTCGACCCCGATCCGCACGTACTGACCGGCTGTGTGGCCGCGCCAGCCCCGCCCCGGCCTGATCACGATGGTCGCGGCGGCACCCGTCTCGGGGTGCACGGCCTCGATGCGCCCACGCAGGTCAGCGCCCGCACGCAGTGGGCTGACCAGGTCGAGGTAGTCCGACGGCAGCAGTGGCGTCGTGACCATCTCCAGCAGTTTCCACGCCCTGCTGCGGAGGGCTGCACTCGTCATGACTCCAGCTTGCTGCGCCTCAAGGCGTAAAGTCCTGACCGCAGGACGTAAATCTGGTCGGCTGAATTGTTCGCAGGGAACAAAGACGTGAGCCATGCAATCCGGAGGGCCAGCGAACTGGCCCTGGACGAGACGACGGTCACCGCACTGAGGGCCGCGCTGAAGACCACCGCCGACGAGGTCGTCCAGGCGATCATCGACGAGGTCCCCTCCTACGCCAACGCCCTGTCGGGCCACATGGGCGCCACCATCCGCCGAGCCGTCCGCACCGCCCTGGGGCACTACCTGGACCTCGCGAGCGGGAACGCCACGGGCGGCGACGCCGGTGACGCAGCCTACGAGCTGGGCCGCGGCGAGGTGCGCGACGGCCGTTCGATGGACGCCCTGCTCAGCGCCTACCGCGTCGGCGCCCGCGTGGCCTGGCGATGCCTGGCAGCGGGTGCCGTACCCGCAGGTCTGCCCGCCGCCGAGGTGGCCAAGTTCGCCGAGCTGACCTTCGCCTACATCGACGAGCTCTCCGCCGCGAGCGCCGCGGGCCACGCGGACGAACTGGCCGCCCGGGGCAGGGCCCACGAGCGCCACCTGGAACACCTGGCTCGCGACCTCCTCGCCGGCGCGAGCCCGGACGTGTTGCTGGCCTCTGCTCAACGGGCCGGGTGGCAGCCTCCGGTTTCGGTGACCGCGGTCCTGCTGCCCGCCGCCCAGGCCCGGCCTGCCTACCGGGCGCTCGACCCGGGCACCCTCGTCCTCGACGATCTGCCGGACGCCACCGGTGTGCTGCTCGTCCCCGATGCCGACCGATCACATCTCTTGCGGCAGCTGACCGACCGCACCGCAGTGGTCGGCCCGGCCCGGCCATGGACTCGTGCGTCCGCCTCGTACGCACGAGCCGTACGCGCGCGCTCCCTCTCCTCTGATATTCGCGACACCGAGGATCATCTGCCCGAGCTGGTGCTGAGCGCCGACGTGGACGCGTTGGCAGACCTGCGTGCCCGAGCCCTCGCACCGTTGCACACCTTGCCTGTCGCGACCGCACGGCGGCTGGAGGAGACGTTGCGGGCGTGGCTGTTGCACCAGGGCAGGCGGGACGAGGTGGCGGCAGCGTTGTTCGTCCATCCCCAGACAGTCCGGTACCGGATGTCGCAGCTGCGGGAGCTGTTTCCGGATCTCGCATCGCCACACCGGGTCCTTGAACTGACGCTGGCGGTCGGTCTCCGGGTCAGCTGACGCGTACTTCGACCGTCCACGAACTCCCGGCGGACGCCGGCACCATGCGCGGGGTCACCCGCGAGCACCGCGTCCCCGTGGTCGACCTGGGGCGGCTCTCCCGTACCGGGCATGGGAAGGAAGAAGAACCCTGCTCTGCACCTGCGCGAGTACTACTGGGCGGGTCGCTCGTCTCCGCCGTGCGGTCCGTCATCTGCGCGGTCTCAGCAGCAGATGCCGTACGTCCACGCTCGACAGGGTCTGCGGGTCGCCCGTGAACGCGCGCAGCCGGACCCGGACCTTCGCGTTGTTGCGGGAGACGGGGAACGTGCCCTTGGGCGGTCGCAGTGCGTAGACGGCCGTGTCGTGCGCCGGCATGGTGGCCGGGCCGCGCACCACCGTCCAGTAGCGGCCCATGCCCTCGCCCGTGGTCAGCATGAAGTGGGGGGTGAGCGGGTGGTCGCCGGTGTTGGTCACGCGTACCGTCAGCAGCGACACCTTGCTCGGCGTCGCGTGCCGCACCTCGGTGACCCGCATCCGCAGCGGTGGCGTCCCCGTCGCCGCGACCAGGGCGCTCACCAGTGCCGGGGCCAGCAGCAGCGCGCCCGCCGCGGCCAGCGCCTGGCGGCGCCGCCGGCCGGCCGGCAGCCATCGGGGCCGCGGCTGCCAGGCGCCCGCGAACTCGGCGGCCGGCGCCGTCACCACGGCGGCCAGCCACAGCGGCGTCATCAGCAGGTAGTAGCCGTCCTGGGAGCGCGTCGCGAGATAGAACGCGCACCACGGCAGCACGGTGGCCGCGGGCCCGAGGCGGCGTACGAACAGCATGAACACCGCCAGCAGCCCGGCCAGCAGCAGCATGCTCGCGTGCCCGTACCAGTCCAGCCGGTCACTGCCGTCGGTCAGCAGCAGCGATACGACGTTCAGGCCCTGGCCGTGCAGCACCGCGCCCTGCGTGATCAGCAGCAGGATCCCCTCGAACCAGGTGCGCGGCTCGTGCACCACGAAGTACGTGTTGATCAGCAGCCAGGTGGCGAAGACGATCCCGAGCACCCGCAGCAGGAGCCGCCCGGCCTCGCGTCCGCCCAGCTCGCCGCGGCGCACCGCGTAGAGGCCGGCCAGCAGGAACGGTGTGAGGAACCACGGCAGTTGCTGGGCCGCGCAGGCCGCGCCCAGGCACGCGGCGCGGGCGATCCCGGCGGCGCCGAGCCGCCCGCCCTGTCCGATCCTCGGCCAGCGCACGACCACCGGGACCAGCAGCGCGAGGCCCAGTATCGCGGGGTAGCCGAGGCGGGCGTAGGACGGCAGGAAGCCGAAGCCGAGGCAGACCATCGTCGCCGCCGAACGCCACGGCACCGGCAGCATCCGCCACAGCGTGACCGCGGCCACCAGCAGCGCGGCCGTGGTGACCAGCGTCGCCGGGGTGCCGGAGTGGCCCAGCCACAGGAACGGCGCGGTGAGCAGCGGGGCCAGCGGGGGATAGCCGTACGTGTAGTCGTAGCCGCCGTCGACGGTGGGGGTGAGGGCGATGCCGGGGCCGAACAGCCAGGGCCAGGGCTGTCCGTAGACGGGGTGCCCGGCGACCAGCTCGCGGGCGGCCTGGGTGGTCAGTACGGCCTCGTCGGCGCCGTTGTGGTTCATCACCCAGGTGCACAGCGTGAGCGTCACCGCGGTCAGCAGGACGGCCACATCCAGGCGCGCCAAGGTGCGGTGACGCCGGGTCACCACGGTGAGCACCCCGCACGCCAGGATCGACGCGTAGCACGCCGTGATCACCAGGGCCACGGGGAGCCGGTGGGTCGCCGCCTGCGTCCACACGGTGCGGGTGCCGATGAAGAGGCTGATGGCGGCGAGCAGGGTGAGGACCCGGTGCCACTGCGCGGGCGGAGGCTGCTCGAGGTGGGCGGCCGGCGCCGGCCGCGGGCGGCGAGCGGGAGCAGCCGGCTGGGTGTATGCCATGTGCACGGCATGGAACGCTAAGAGCGCCCGGTGAACGGGGTGCGGCCGGAGGTGAAGATTCCGGTGTGACCCAGATGAGCGGTGGCAGTCCGGGAGGAAGTCGGCATACGGGACGGTGTGACCGGCTCGCCCGGTCGCGGACCGTGTCGCTGTTGGGCCGAACAGGTGACGTGGCGTAAGAATTGCCTGGTGCAGGAGATGAGTGCGAGTCGGAACGGGGGAACGGTGAACCGCTACGACGTCACCGATGAACAGTGGGAAGGGCTCGCCCAGGTCGTACCCCTGCGCGGCCGCGACTCCTGGCCGTCAGCGGTCAACCACCGCTCTCTGCCGGAGGCGGAGACGGAGATGCGACGCCGCTTCGTGGTGTTGCGGGTCAATGTCTTCGCGGACGCCCGTGAGGTCGCCGAGACCCTGATGGCCGGCATTCCGGTCCTCCTCGACCTGACCGGTGCGGAGACGGAGGTCGCCAAGCGCGTCCTCGACTTCTCCACCGGCGTGGTCTTCGGTCTGGCCAGCGGCATGCACCGCGTCGACCGCAACGTGTTCCTGCTCACCCCGCACGGCACGGAGGTCAGCGGGCTGATGGAGAACACGGGGTTGTCGGGGAGTTGACGGGCGCGTCCACGCCGCGCGTCCCTCGATAGGAGGAAGCTGACCCCGGCGTAACGGTTCGCTGGACGCGGGTGGGCCTAGCGTCCGCCGTATGGGCGTTTCTTCCGTTTCGTCGTTGTCCGCTTCCCGGGAGCCGGACGTGGTGAGGCCGGTGCGGCCGCGGGTCACCGAGGTGCGGCTGTCCGCCTTCGCCGTGCACCGGCGAGTCGTTCTGCCCCTGGACGGCGCGTTCACGCTGCTCGCCGGGCCCAGTGGAAGCGGCAAGTCGAGCGCGCTGTGCGCCTACACGGCACTCGCGCGGCTCGCCGCGGGCGCCGAACTCGAAGAGGTCTTCCCGGATCCGCTCTCCTGCGTGCCGGACCAGGCCCGGCCCGACGCCCAGCGGCGGCGCGGCTTCCGCATCGGCTGTACGGCCGACGGTCCCGTCGGCCCGGTACGGCTCGACCTCGCCGTACAGGCCGAGCCCGAACTGCGCGTCGTGGGGGAGCGCCTCACCGCCGGCGGGACCGTCCTGCTGGAGACCGCGCTCGTCGATCCCACGCGGCGCGCCGTGCAGGCCGCCTGGCACACCGCCGGCTCCGCCCCGGTGACGCGCGCCCCGCTGCCCGACGACCGGCTCGGGACCGCCCTGCTGCCGCTGCGCGTCGCCGGCAAGACGGACGGGCAGCGCCAGGTGCTGGCCGCCGCCGAGCAACTCCTCGTCGCACTGCGCTCGGTGTTCGCCTGCGACCCCCGCCCCTCCCGGATGCGGGCGCCCGTCCCGAACAGCTCCGGCCGGCTGCTCACCGGCTGCGACAACCTCGCCGACGTCCTGTGGCGCACCCGCGCCGAGTGCGGCCGCCGGCACGCGCTGCTCGTCGCCGCGCTGCGCGACGGCTGCGCCGTCCCCGCCACCGACGTGGTGGCCGAACTCCACAGCGACGGGACCGTGCGGGCCTGGCTGGAACGGGACGGCGGCGCCCCTACGGCGCTGGCCCGGCTCGGCGACGGCGAGTTGCGCTATCTCGCGCTGGCCCTGGTGCTGCTCACCGGGCCCGGCATTCTGGAGGTCGACCCGGTCGGCGAGGTGCCGTCCGCCCTGCAGGAACTCACCGTGCTCGCCGACGGATTCGACCGCTGCCTGGACCCACGGCAGCGCGCGGAGATCGCGCGGCTGGCGGTGCGGATGGGCGAGCGCGGCCATATGCGCTGCGTCGGCGCTGTGGCCGACGCCTCGTGGGCGGCGGGGATCGACGGCGTCACGGTGGTACACCTGGACCCGTGACGAAGCACCCGGATCTGGCGCAGTTGCAGCGCAGGCTGGCCGAGTTCGCGGCCGCCCGCAACTGGCAGCCGTACCACACGCCCAAGAACCTGGCGACCGCGCTGAGCGTGGAGGCCGCCGAACTGGTCGAGATCTTCCAGTGGTTGACGCCGGAGGAGTCGGCGGGGGTGATGGGCGACCCGGACACCGCCCACCGGGTCCGCGACGAGGTGGCCGACGTGCTCGCGTATCTGCTGCAACTATGCGAGGTGCTCGGCGTCGACCCGCTGACGGCTCTGGCGGAGAAGATCGAGCGGAACGAGCAGCGGTTCCCGGCGCCCGGGGGCGGGGACACAGGCGGAGACGACAACGGTGTTGGTGGCGGCTGACGTTGGACGAGATGCCTCCGCTTTCACTCTCCGCAGTCGTTCAGCCGCCCGAAATCGATTTGTTGTCCGCAGATTTCCGCCTTCCTCTGGCTTTTCGCCCCACATGCCTTCACGCTGGGTAGTGGACAAGGGAGTTCGGGCAGACGTGCGAGACACACGTCGGATCGTCACCGGGGGCGCGCATGGACGCGGTGAGGCTCATCCTGACGAGCAGACGGGCGCTGGCGGCGAGCAGTGATCCGTCGCGGACCCTGCGAGAGGTCTGGCAGGCGCAGGCCCTCGCCCAGGCGATCGGCAGCCGTCTCGCGGTCTCGGGTCCGCCCGAACTGCGCGGCGAGGCGCTGGGGCTGACGGAGCTGGCGGGGCGCGGCTGCGGAGTCCTGGACCCGCCCGACCTCGACCCGGGCGAATTACGCGCCGCTCAGCTCACCGCCCTGGACGACGCCCGGCAGACGCTGCTCGCGCTCGACGCCCTGCTCGCCGACGTCGGCATCGCCCTCGTCGGCATCGCCGGCGGGGCGGACGGCGAGGGCACGTACTGGCAGTGCATGGAGGCGATCGACGCGGCCGACGAATCGCGCGACCGCATCCACTGGATGCTCCGCAAACTGGCCACCCGCGAGGAGGCGTTACCGGAGCGGTGAACTGCCGCGGGCTGCGGAGCGCTGTGACGCTCGTTGTCCGTCCGCCGGTCCGCCGGTCCGCCGGACCGCCGGTCCGCCCACCTGGCGCCGGTGCCCCAATGGCAGTCGCCCCCGTCTATGGCCGCGGCGCCACGGCGGACGCCCCCGCCCCCGGCCACGGCGCCCGCGGCGAGCCCTGCCGTGCACCCGCACCCGCTCCCCGAGGGCTCAGCTCGCTTCCGGTTCCTCCCGGGGGATGCGTGAGGTGCCCGTCGCCGACTGGAGGTCCGCGTCGAGTGCCGACAGGTCCGCGTTCAGCGCCGCCATCAGCTCCTCCATCTGCTGCAGCAGCCGCTTCGGCCGGGCGACGCCCCGTACGGACTCATCGGACATGACGGCCTCCTCGGCCCACGGCCCCCCTCGCGGGGACCGGCGCGGTGGCGCGACGGCGGTCACCGCCGGCGCGGGCGCCGGGCGGTCCGGCTCCGCCCGAGCCGACGATCATCGCCACGCCCAGGCCACGGGGACCGGTGACAGGACCGGCGGCCGCGGTGTGGAGGATGGAGGGCATGGATCTTCGCATCTTCACCGAACCGCAGCAGGGCGCGACCTACGACACCCTCCTCACCGTGGCGAAGGCCACCGAGGACCTCGGTTTCGACGCCTTCTTCCGCTCCGATCACTATCTGAGGATGGGCGACACCGACGGGCTCCCCGGCCCCACGGACGCCTGGATCACCCTCGCCGGCCTCGCCCGCGAGACCCGCCGTATCCGACTCGGCACACTGATGACCGCGGCCACCTTCCGGCTGCCCGGTGTCCTCGCCATCCAGGTCGCCCAGGTCGACCAGATGTCCGGCGGCCGCGTCGAACTCGGCCTGGGAGCGGGCTGGTTCGAGGAGGAGCACACGGCGTACGGCATCCCCTTCCCGAAGGAGAAGTTCGGCCGCCTGGAGGAGCAGCTGGAGATCGTCACCGGCCTGTGGGGGACGCCGGAGGGCGACACCTTCGACTTCCACGGCACCCACTACGACCTCACCGACTCGCCCGCGCTGCCCAAGCCCGCGCAGGAGAAGATCCCGGTCCTCGTCGGCGGCCTCGGCGCCACCCGCACGCCGCGCCTGGCCGCCCGCTTCGCGGACGAGTTCAACGTCCCGTTCGCCTCGGTCGAGGACAGCGAGCGGCAGTTCGGCCGGGTGCGCGTCGCCGCCGAGGCGAGCGGCCGCAAGGGCGACGACCTCGTGTACTCCAACGCCCTCGTCGTCTGCGTCGGCCGCGACGACGCCGAGGTCGGCCGCCGTGCCGCCGCCATCGGCCGCGAGGTCGACGAGCTGAAGGCGAACGGCCTGGCCGGTTCCCCGGCCGAGGTCGTCGACAAGATCGGCCGGTACGCCGAGATCGGCTCGAGCCGCGTCTACCTCCAGGTGCTCGACCTGGCCGACCTGGACCACCTGGAGCTGATCTCGGCCCAGGTGCAGTCCCAGCTGTCGTAGGCCCCGCGCACCGCGCCCGTGACCGCCCCGGGGTTCGTGCCCGTCGCGGGCGGGCACGGGCCGCCCCGGGCCGGTTCCGCAACCGGCGGGCCGGGCCTGCGACCGGCGGGCCCGCGCGCACCGCCCGCGCGCACCGCCCGCGCGCACCGCCCGCGCGCACGGCCGGCGTGCACGGCTCGCCCGCATCGCCCGCCGCATCATCCGCCACACCGCCACACCGCCGCACCGCCGCACCGCCACACCGCCGCACCGCCGCACCGCCGCACCGCCGCACCGCCGGGGCCGAGCGGCCTCGGGCAGGGCTCGCCGCCCTCCTTTATGTCATCCGCATTTGCCTACAAGCTTTAGGCAGCTGCATACTCGTTGATGGCAGAAGAGAGGAAGGTCATGGCGCGTGCAGGACTGACAGCCGACCGTCTGATCCGGGCGGGTGCTGAACTCGCCGACGAGGTCGGCTTCGACCAGGTGACCGTCTCGGCGCTCGCCCGGCGTTTCGACGTCAAGGTCGCGAGCCTGTACTCGCACCTGAAGAACTCCCAGGACCTCAAGACCGGCATCGCCCTGCTCGCGCTGGGTGAACTCGCCGACCGGGCCGCCGACGCACTCGCCGGCCGGGCCGGCAAGGACGCCCTGACCGCCCTCGCCAACACCTACCGCGACTACGCCCGCGAGCACCCCGGCCGCTATGCCGCGACCCGCCTGCCCCTCGACCCCGACACCGCGTCCGCGAGCGCGGGCGTCCGGCACGCGCGGATGACCCGGGCGCTGCTGCGCGGCTACGACCTGACCGAACCCGACCAGACCCACGCGGTCCGGCTGCTGGGCAGCGTCTTCCACGGCTACGTCAGCCTCGAGCTGGGGGGTGGCTTCGCTCACAGCGCCCCCGACAGCCAGGAGAGCTGGGAACGCGTCCTGGACGCCCTCGACGCCCTGCTGCGGAACTGGCCCGCACCCGGAGGACCCCGATGACCGCCGACTGGATCACCACCCCCCTCACCGCCGCCCACCTGCGCGGCGCCCTCGAGCTGGAGCGCACCGCGCACGGGCTGCTGCCGCACCGCCTGCCCGCCCGTGCCCGCGCCCAGAACGACGACCCGCAGCTCGCCCTCGCCGAGTCGCAGCCCAGCGGCGTCCGCCTGGCCCTGCGCACCCGCGCCACCGCCGTCGAGCTGGACGTGCTGGCCACCAAGCGCGTCTACCGCGGCGCCCCGCCCCGCCCGCACGGCGTGTACGAGCTGCTCGTCGACGGCCGCCCGGCCGGCAGCGCCACCGCGGACGACGGCAACACCGTCACGATCGACCTGACCACCGGCGCCTCCGACATCCGCCCCGGCCCGGTGCGCACCCTGCGCTTCTCCGGTCTGCCCGACCGGGACAAGGACGTCGAGATCTGGCTGCCGCACAACGAGCACACCGAACTGGTCGCCCTGCGCACCGACGCCCCCGTCGAGCCGGCCCCCGACCGGGGCCGCCCCGTATGGCTGCACCACGGCAGCTCCATCAGCCACGGGTCCGACGCGGACGGACCGACCACCACCTGGCCGGCGCTCGCCGCCCGGCTCGCCGGAGTGGAGCTGATCAACCTCGGCTTCGGCGGCAGCGCGCTGCTCGACCCGTTCACCGCACGCGCGATCCGGGACACCCCCGCCGATCTGATCACCCTCAAGATCGGCATCAACCTGGTCAACGCCGACCTGATGCGCAGGCGCGCCTTCGGGCCGGCCGTCCACGGCTTCCTCGACACCGTCCGCGAGGGGCACCCGACGACACCGCTCACGGTCGTCTCCCCGCTGTACTGCCCGATGCACGAGGACACGCCAGGGCCCGGCGCCTTCGACTTCGCGGCGCTCGCCGAGGGGCGGCTGAACTTCCGCGCCACCGGCGACCCGGCGGAGGTCGCCGCCGGGAAACTGACCCTCACCGTCATCCGCGAGGAACTGTCCCGGATCGTCACCGAGCGCTCCGCCGAGGACCCGCACCTGCGCTACCTCGACGGCCGCGAGCTGTACGGCGAGGACGACCACGCCGAGCTGCCGCTGCCCGACGGGCTCCATCCCGACGGCGCCACCCACCGCCGTATCGGCACCCGGTTCGCGGACGTCCTGCACAGGACGCTCCCGGAGGTCGTGGCGAAAACCGGTGGCCCGGCCGCCTGACGGCCGGGAAACTCGCTCACATGTTCCTGACCATCAGCACCACCGGCACGGCGGAACGCCCGGCGACCGACCTCGGTTTCCTGCTGCACAAGCATCCCGAGAAGGCGCAGGCGTTCTCCACCTCCTACGGCACCGCGCACGTCCTCTACCCCGAGGCGGACGCCGAGCGCTGCACGGCGGCGCTGCTGCTGGAGGTCGATCCGGTGGCGCTGGTGCGGCGCGGCAAGGGCAAGGGCCGCGGCGGCGCACCCGACGCGGCCCTCGCGCAGTACGTCAACGACCGCCCGTACGCGGCGTCCTCGCTCCTCGCCGTCGCGCTGAGCAGCGTGTTCTCCAGCGCGATGCGCGGGGTGTGCACCGCCCGCCCCGAGCGCGCCGCCGAACCGTTGCCGTTGCGCATCGACGTACCCGCGCTGCCCGCCCGGGGAGGTCCGGCCCTGGTACGCGCACTCTTCGAGCCGCTCGGCTGGACGGTGAGCGCCGAACCGGTCGCCCTGGACAGCGAGTTCCCGGAGTGGGGCGACTCGCGCTACGTGCGTCTCGTCCTCCAGTCGCAGGCGCTGACCCTCTCCGCGGCGCTGCGGCACCTGTACGTCCTGCTGCCCGTGCTGGACGACGCCAAGCACTACTGGGTCTCCGCCGACGAGGTCGACAAGCTGCTGCGGGCCGGCGAGGGCTGGCTGCCCGGCCACCCGGAGCAGAAGCTGATCACCAGCCGTTTCCTGTCCCGCCGCTGGTCGCTCACCCGGCAGGCGATGGAACGGCTGGAGTTGGTGCGGCTCGCCGAGACCGACGACGCGGACGTCGAGGAGATCGACAACGCCGTCGCCGCGGAGACCGAGGAGGAGGAGAAGCCGACCCCGCTCGCCGTGCGGCGCCGCGACGCCATCACGGCCGTCCTGCACGAGACCGGAGCCGCCCGGGTGCTCGACCTCGGCTGCGGACAGGGCCAGTTGGTGCAGGCGCTGCTGAAGGACGCGCGGTTCACCGAGATCGTCGGCGTCGACGTGTCGGTGCGAGCGCTCACCATCGCCTCCCGGCGGCTGAAGCTGGACCGGATGGGTGAGCGGCAGGCGGCACGGGTCAAGCTGCTCCAGGGCTCCCTCGCCTACACCGACACCCGGCTCAAGGGCTACGACGCTGCCGTGCTCAGCGAGGTGATCGAGCACCTCGACCTGCCCCGGCTGCCCGCGCTGGAGTACGCGGTGTTCGGCTCCGCCCGCCCCCGCACGGTCGTCGTGACGACCCCGAACGTCGAGTACAACGTGCGCTGGGAGTCCCTCCCGGCCGGACATGTCCGGCACGGCGACCACCGCTTCGAGTGGACGCGCGAGGAGTTCCGAGCCTGGGCGCACGCGGTGGCCGAACGGCACGGCTACGACGTGGAGTTCCGCCCGGTGGGCCCGGACGACCCGGAGGTCGGCCCGCCCACCCAGATGGCCGTGTTCCTGAAGAAGACCGAGAAGACAGAGAAGACCGAGAAGCTCGACAAGGCCGAGAAGAGCGAGAAGGAGGCGAAGGCGGCATGACCGAGACCACCACCACCGAGGGCCGTGTGCTGCCCGTCACCGACCTCTCCCTCGTCGTCCTCGTCGGCGCCTCCGGCTCGGGCAAGTCGACCTTCGCCCGCCGCCACTTCAAGCCCACCGAGGTCATCTCCTCCGACTTCTGCCGCGGCCTGGTCTGTGACGACGAGAACGACCAGAGCGCGACCCGCGACGCCTTCGACGTCCTGCACTACATCGCCGGCAAGCGGCTCGCCGCCGGCCGCCGCACCGTCGTGGACGCCACCAGCGTCCAGCAGGACGCCCGACGGCAGCTGATCGACCTGGCCAAGCAGTACGACGTGCTGCCCATCGCCATCGTCCTCGACGTCCCCGAGGAGGTGTGCGCCGAGCGCAACGCGGCCCGTACCGACCGGGCCGACATGCCGCGCCGGGTCATCCAGCGGCACATCCGCGAACTGCGGCGCTCCCTGCGCCACCTGGAGCGCGAAGGCTTCCGCAAGGTGCACGTGCTGCGCGGCGTGGACCAGATCGAGCACGCCACGGTCGTCACCGAGAAGCGGTTCAACGACCTCACGCACCTCACCGGCCCGTTCGACATCGTCGGCGACATCCACGGCTGCTCGTCCGAACTGGAGGCGCTGCTCGGCAAGCTGGGCTATGCCGACGGCGTCCACCCGGAAGGCCGTACCGCCGTGTTCGTCGGCGACCTCGTCGACCGCGGCCCGGACAGCCCGGGCGTGCTGCGCCGTGTGATGTCCATGGTGAAGTCGGGCAACGCACTGTGCGTGCCGGGCAACCACGAGAACAAGTTCGGCCGCCACCTCAAGGGCCGCGCCGTCCAGCACACCCACGGCCTCGCCGAGACGATCGCCCAGATGGAGGGCGAGAGCGAGGAGTTCAAGGGCGAGGTACGGCAGTTCATCGAGGGCCTGGTCAGCCACTACGTCCTCGACGGCGGCCGGCTCGTCGTCTGCCACGCGGGTCTGCCGGAGAAGTACCACGGCCGCACCTCCGGCCGGGTCCGCTCGCACGCCCTGTACGGCGAGACCACCGGCGAGACCGACGAGTTCGGGCTGCCGGTGCGCTACCCGTGGGCCGAGGACTACCGCGGCCGGGCCGCCGTGGTCTACGGCCACACGCCCGTCCCGGAGGCCACCTGGCTCAACAACACCATCTGCCTGGACACCGGCGCCGTCTTCGGCGGCAAGCTGACCGCGCTGCGCTGGCCGGAGCGGGAGCTGGTCGACGTACGGGCCGAGCGGGTCTGGTACGAGCCGGTCAAGCCGCTGCGCGCCGAGGCGCCCGGTGGACACGACGGCCGGCCGCTGGACCTGGCCGACGTGCACGGACGCCGAGCGGTGGAGACCAGGCACGCCGGGCGGGTCGCCGTCCGGGAGGAGAACGCGGCCGCCGCGCTGGAGGTGATGAGCCGCTTCGCGACCGACCCGCGGCTGCTGCCGTACCTGCCGCCGACCATGGCACCCACCGCTACCAGCAAGGTGGAGGGCTACCTGGAGCACCCGGTGGAGGCGTTCGCGAGTTACGCGGCGGACGGGGTCGAGCGGGTCGTGTGCGAGGAGAAGCACATGGGCTCGCGGGCGGTCGCCCTGGTGTGCCGGGACGCGGAGGCGGCCCGCAAGCGGTTCGGCGTGGACGGACCGACCGGGTCCCTGTACACGCGGACCGGGCGGCCGTTCTTCAGCGACGAGTCGGTCACCGAGCAGATCCTCGGCCGGCTGCGCACGGCGATCGGCGAGGCCGGCCTGTGGAGCGAACTCGACACCGACTGGCTGCTGCTCGACGCCGAGCTCATGCCGTGGTCGCTGAAGGCCTCCGGGCTGCTGCGCTCGCAGTACGCGGCCGTCGGCGCCGCGTCGGGCGCGGTGTTCCCGGGCGTGCTGGCCGCGCTGGAGGGCGCCGCGGCCCGGGGCGTCGACGTGACCGGCCTGCTCGCCCGCCAGCGGGACCGGGCCGCCGATGCCGCCGCGTTCACCGAGGCGTACCGCCGCTACTGCTGGACCACCGACGGCCTGGACGGCGTGCGCCTGGCGCCGTTCCAGATCCTCGCCGTCCAGGGCCGCAGCCTCGCCGCGCTGCCGCACGACGAGCAGCTCGCCCTGCTCGACCAGCTGGTGGAGCACGACGGCACCGGTCTCCTCCAGACCACCCGGCGGCTGTACGTCGACACCGGCGACCCCGAGTCGGTGCAGGCGGGCGTCGACTGGTGGCTGGAGATGACCGGCCGCGGCGGCGAGGGCATGGTCGTCAAGCCGCTGGGCGCACTGGTGCGCGGCCCGGAGGGCCGGCTGGTGCAGCCCGGCATCAAGTGCCGCGGCCGCGAGTACCTGCGGATCATCTACGGTCCGGAGTACACCCGCCCGGGCCACCTGGCCCGGCTGCGGCAGCGGTTCCTCAACCACAAGCGGTCGCTGGCTTTGCGCGAGTACGCCCTGGGTCTGGAGGCCCTGGACCGGCTCGCGGAGGGCGAGCCGCTGTGGCGGGTGCACGAGGCGGTGTTCGGCGTGCTGGCACTGGAGTCGGAGCCGGTGGACCCCCGGCTCTGAGCCGTGTGCATCGCGGCGGCCGCGTTCTTCGGGTAAGGGGCTCCTCCGGGCCGCCCCGAACGGAGGTTCCCGGCCGCCCGGGCGATCGGTTCCGGCCAGGTCGTCCCCGGTGGGGCGGTCCTGGCCGGACATCATGACGCAAGTCCCGTTCGTCCCTGGTTAACCGCTGGTTGCCGTGCTAACTTCGCTGGTCGGTCAGGCAGGTGAACCGACTCAGGGGGAAAGTCGGTGAAGACAGGCGCGGGGTCGTTCGGACCCGAGGACGCATCCGGGCACGCGCAGGGCGTGGGCCTGCTGTTACATCTCACCGACGCGCTGTGCGAGCTGAGCTGCATGGAGGACGCCCAGGGGCGCGTCCAGTTCGCCGCCATCCTCGGTGACCACCTGCGCCGCCCGGTCGACCTCCGCGGCGTCAAACAGCGCGAGGACGTCGTGACCCTGGTGCGCGCCGCGCTGAACGTCGAGGGCGGCGAGCGCGTCCTGGTGGACATGGTGCGCGTCTTCGAGGGCGGCCCGGCCGGCGACCGGCTGGAGGGGCTGCTGGAACCCGCCGCCCCGCCGATCGAGGACGACCTGCTGCCCGGCCCGCTCACCCGCGTCGACGAGAACAGCGCACGCGCCGTCCTCGCCAAGGGCGAGCTGCCCGCCGGCCGGCTGCGCGACGACCTCGTCCAGGAACTCAACGGACTGTTCCTCCCCCTCGGCCTCACCCCCGACCAGCTCTTCGGCTACGTCCTGGAGTGCAACGCCCAGCCCGACGGCCTCCCGCCCGCCGTGCTCCTCCTCGACCGGGCCGCGGCCCTCGCCGCCACGCCCGCCCACCGCACCGCCCTGTCCGGCTGGGCCGGCGACTGGGCCCGCCGCGCCGGCCTCGCCGCACAGCTCGAACAGCGCCGCGGCGCCCGCCCCGCGGCGGCCGCCGACCCCGACATCCCGCGCTGTCTGATCGTCGCCGTGGAACCCGCCCGGGACGGCACCGGCGAGGTGCTGGTGCGCCCCTGGCTCAACACCGTCCCCGGCCACTGGGACCCACAGCCCTGCGAACCCGTCACCACCACCCTCGACGGCCTCGGCCCCGCCGTCGAAGCCGCCCTGCGGCAGGGCGCCCGGCTGTGGACCGTCCCGCCCGAGCCGCAGCCGAGCGGGCGCCGGCCCCCGCCGCCGTACGTGGAATTCGTCCTTCCGTACGACCTCCTCAACCACGATGTGGCCGCGCTGCCGTACCGGGTCGGCGACGGGCGCCCCCTCGCGCTCGGCACCCGGTACGGGATCCATCTGCGTTCCCTGGAGCGGATGCGCTCGCGCGACGGCATGGTGCGCGAGCAGTGGCAGCAGCGCTGGGACACCCTGCGGCAGGGCGGCGTCGGGGTGCACCACTGGAGCGAACCGGACGCCGAGCGGCTCGACGCGTGGCAGGCCGAACTCGCCGGGGAGACCTCCCACACGGCGGTCGTGCTGGACGCCCCGGACAGCGCGCCCGCGCTGGAGGCGCTCAAGGCCGCCATCGCGGAAGGGATAGGGCTGGCCGTCTGGGACTGCAGGGGAGTGTTCCCGGAGGAGCGGCGCGAAGTGGTGACCGCCGTGTTCGCCGCCGTGCCCACCCCCGCGCAGATCCCCGCCGTGGTCCACCGGCTGCGGCAGAGCGCCGCCCGGCACACCGAGGGGCCCGGCCGTCTGCTCGGCCGGCACATCGGCTTCTTCTGGGACGATCCGACCCGGCTCGTCGACCTTCAGACCCCCGATCCCGGCGATCTCGCCAGCGAGGAGGCACCGGCATGAGCGCGCAGGAGCACACGGCAGGCGGCGGCTGGCGCGTCTTCGACGCCACCGGGCGGCCCCGGGCCGCCCCGCCCCCCTTGCCGGAACCGCCGCCCTGGCGCCGGTTCCGCGGCGGCCCGCCGCAGCCGGCGCCGCCCGACGACCCCGAGGCCGCCCAGCGCCGCCTGGGCCCGCGCGACCTCGCCCCCCGGCTCGACGCCGACGAGATCGACGTCGTCAACGCCGCGCTGGTGCTGCGCAGGCCCCTGCTGATCACCGGCCCGCCCGGCGTCGGCAAGTCCACCCTCGCCTATCTGATCGCCCGCGAACTGGGCCTCGGCCGGGTGCTCGAATGGAACATCGTCAGCCGCACCACCCTCAAGGACGGCCTGTACGTCCATGACGCCATGGGCCGCGCCCAGGCGATCGCCGCCTGGCAGGCCGCACTGCCGGGCGCCGAATCCCGGCCCGAGCCAAGAGAGAGTCAACTCCCGCCGCGACTGGGTGACTTCGTCACCTTGGGGCCCCTGGGCACCGCCCTGCTGCCCTACGATCGTCCCCGGGTGCTGCTTGTCGACGAACTCGACAAGAGCGACATCGACCTGCCCAACGACCTGCTGCACGTCCTGGAGAACGGAAGCTATGACGTCCCGGAGCTGGTGCGCGACGCCGCCGACACGGCACGCGTCCACACCAGCGACCCCGGAGGCCGCGCCGACGTGCGACACGGGCGCGTGGAGTGCCGGGAGTTCCCGGTCGTGGTGATCACCAGCAACGGGGAACGTGAGTTTCCGGCCGCTTTCCGGCGCCGGTGCCTGCCCCTGGAGATGCGCCCACCCGGCCGCGAACGGCTGCTGGCGATGATCGAGGGGCACCTCGGCACCCGGCCCGAGGGCGCCGAGGAGCTGGTGGAGGAGTTCGTCCAGCGCGTCCAGGCGGGTGGCACCCACAGCCTCGATCAGCTACTCAACGCTGTCCAGATGACTACGGCGGGTGGTTTCCAGACGGATGGTGACGGGCGTAAGCTCGTCGAAACGCTGCTCCGCGACCTCGCGAAGGGCCGCTGAATTGACCGGTAGGGAGCGCGCATCCGGACTGGGCGACGGCGGACCCGTCACGGGGTGGTCGTCGCCTCCTTCGGCGTTCCCCGAACCGGAGCCCTCCCTGCCGCACTGGCAGGAGATCGCCGACGCGGTGTGGCTCGCCGCGCACTGGGCCCGGCACGACCCGGGCCCCGCTCCCAGCGCGGACGCCGGTACCCGCCCGGACACACCCACGGACGCGGCGGCACCGGCCGAACGGCCCCCGCTCACCCCGCCCGACGAAGACCTCGCCCCCGACGTGCCCTCCGCGCTCCCGCACCATCCGCCCCCGTCCACGCAGCCCGAGAGCGACCCCGTTCCCGGGCCCGTGACCGGCGAAGCGGTCCGCGCCGCCTGGCTGTTACCCGACCCCGCCGGCACCCGCACGCTGCACCTCGGCCGCCCGCTGCTGCCCGCCGACGAGCCGCCCCAGCCCGGACCCGGCAGGGCCACCGCCCTGCTCGCCCGCGCCCTGCACCGGCTCGCCCGCCGCATCCCATCCCGCGACACCCTCGAACTCGACGAGGAGACCACCGCCGAACAGGGAGTCGTGGACGGTTTGTGGCTGCCCTTCCTGCGCCCCGCCCGCACCTGCGCCTTCGACCTGGTCCTCCTCGTGGACGCCGCGCCGACCATGCGGATCTGGGAGGACCCCGTCGCCCGCCTCGCCGAGGCCGCCGAACACAGCGGCGCCTTCCGCGGGGTGCGCACCGTCCGCGTCACCGTCCCCCGCACCGGCACCGCCACCCTGCGCTGGCCCACCGGGCGGGAGGCCGCCGACCCGGCCGAACTCCTCGACGGCCGCGGCGGCCGCGTCTTCCTCCTCGTCACCGACGGACTCGCCCACGGCTGGGCCGCGACCGCCGCCGACACCCTGCTCGGCCGCCTCGCGCACGCGGGCCCCACCGCCGTCGTCCACCTGCTGCCGCCCCACCTGCGCCACCGCACCTCCCTCAACCCCTACGACGCCACGCTGGAGGCCGGCGGCTTCGGCGCCGCCAACGCCTCGCTGCGGCACTGGGCGCCACCCGGCGGCCCCGACCCGCTGCGGCCGCTGCCCGCCGCCGGCGACGGCGCCGTCCCCGTGCCCCTGCTCTCCCTGCGGCACGGCTCGATCGCCGCCTGGGCCGACCTCGTCACCGGTGAACGCGGAGTGCGCCGCGCGCTGCCCGTCGTCCTGGCCGGCACCCTCAGCAAAGGCGCGCCCGCCCCCGGACTGCGCGCGCCGCGCTTCCCGCGCGCCGCGGCCGCCGCCGTACGCCGGTTCCTCACCCTCGCCACCCCCGCCGCCCGCGCCCTGGCCGCCCAACTAGCCGCCATTCCCTTCGACTTCGACCTCGTGGAGCAACTGCGCCGGCGCACCATGCCGGAGACCCGCCCCGACCACCTCGCCGAGATCCTCATGGGCGGACTGATCGACTGGGACCGCGATGACGACCACCCCGAGTTCGCCGACGGGGTGCGCGAGGCGCTGCTCGCCACCACCACCCGCTCCCAACTCGCCCGGACCGTCAGCGTGGTGGGCGACCTGCCCGCCGCGGGGGAGCGGGGCGTGGCGCTGCGTGCCGCGCTGCGCGACCCCGGGGGCGCCAGGCTGCCCGACCCGGCCGCCCGAGGCTGGGCCCGCAGCGAACTCGCCGTCATGCGGGCGCTGGCCGGGCCGTACGGCGAGCGCGCCCGGCGCATCGAGCCGCAGCTGTCCCCCTACGGCGACCGGCCGTCCGGCGGCCGGGCGTTCGGCGACGCCGGTTCGGCTGAACGGGTGGGCACCGGTTTGTCGAATGCTTCACCCACAGCGGTGAACCAGGGGGACGCGGTGCTCGCTCCCCCGGGTCCGGAAGGCAGTGATCCAGCGTCGACCGAACCCGAGACCGCTGGAGACCACGTGAGCCTGGTGACCGACGCTACCCAACCACAAGCCCCGGAGGCTGAACCGCTCATGCAGAGCACCACGACCGCGACGCCGGCCCTCCTGGTGAACGTTCCGCTCAGGAACACCTCGTTCGTCGGCCGCCGGGTGCTGCTCAGGGCCGTGGAGGAGCAGCTCAGCGCCCAGGACACGACGGCCGTGCTGCCCAACGCGCTGCACGGCCTGGGCGGTGTCGGCAAATCCCAGCTGGCGCTGGAGTACATCTACACCCACCAGCACGACTACAAGGTGATCTGCTGGATCCCCGCCGAGCGGGAGAGCCTCATCCTGGCCGCGCTGGCCAGCCTCGCCGCCCAGCTGGGCGTTGCGCCCACCGGACAGGACAGCGCCGCCGCCCCTGCCGCCAACACCGCCGTGCCGGCCGTCCTGGAGGCCCTGCGCACGGGCAAGCCGTACGACAACTGGCTGCTCGTCTTCGACAACGCCGAGGACATCGACAAGGTCCGCAACTACTTCCCGACCAACGGCCCCGGAAAGGTCATCGTCACCTCCCGGAACCGCGGCTGGGAGCGGGTGGCGACCTCGCTGCCGGTGAACGTCTTCGAACGCGCGGAATCCGTCGAGCTGCTGCAGAAGCGCTCGCCGGACCTGAGCAACGAGGACGCCGAGCGTCTCGCCGAGGCCCTCGGCGACCTGCCGCTCGCCGTCGAGCAGGCCGGCGCCTGGCGGGCGGTGACCGGCATGCAGGTCGACGAGTACCTGGACGCCCTCGCCCAGCGCAGCCCCGAGATCCTCGAACTCGACCCGTCGCCCGACTACCCGGTCTCCGTCGCGGCCGCCTGGAACATCTCCCTGGACCGGATCAAGGAGAAGAACCCCGGAGCCCGGCAACTCCTCGACATCTGCGCCAGCATGGCCCCCGAGCCGATCCCGCGCTCCATGCTGCGCGGCAGCCGCGGGGTGAGCATCACCTCCGAGGTCGACCCGCTGCTGCGCGAGTCGATCAAACTGAACCGCGCCATCCGCGACCTGAGCCAGTTCTCACTGATCAGGGTCGACCCCCGCTCCGACACGCTCCAGATGCACCGCCTGCTGCAGACCGTGCTCCTGGCCAAGCTGGGAGTCGATGAGCGCGAGCAGATGCGCGACGCGGCCCACCAGTTGCTGTCGGCCGCCAAGCCCGGCCAGCCCGGCTCGTCCCTCGAATGGCGCGCGTACCAGGCGCTGCTGCCGCACGTGCTCGCCTCGCAGGCCGTGACCAGCACCGACGACTATGTGCGCGACCTGGTCGCCGACACTGTGTGGTTCCTCTACTACTGGGGCGACCACGAAGGCGCCGCCGCGCTCGCCCGGCAGGCGTGGACGGCCTGGGTGGCCGCCTCCGGCGAGGAGGACATCCAGGTCATCCGGATGGTGAAGTGCTTCGCGTGGCTGCTGCGCCAGATCGGCGAGGTCGGCGAGTCCATCCCGCTCACCGAGCGGGCCCTGGAGATCTCCCGGCGCATCGACGCCGAGCCGGAGGTCCTGATCGACTCCCTGTGCGAGATGGCCGACGCCTACGGCTACCAGGGCCGCGTCTCCGAGGCCCGGGACGTGGCGAAGGAGGCGTACGAGCTGGCCCGCTCCCTGTTCGGCACCGACGACCCCATCACCCTGCGCGCCACCCACTCCTACGGCGTGGAGCTGCGGCTGTGCGGGAAGTTCCAGGAGGCGCTGGCCCTGGACCAGGAGAACGCCCGGCTGCGCGACCTGCTGTTCGGACCGGCGAGCTTCTACACCCTCAACACCCTCAACGCGCTCTCCATCGACATGCGTGAGGGCGGCGACTATCCCGGCGCCCGCGACTTCCAGGAGGACGTGCACCGGCGGGCGCGCGACACCATGGGCGAGGAGCATCCGCTCACCCTGCGCATCGCGCGCAACCTCGCGGTGTGCCGGCGCCGCGACGGGGCGCTCGGCGACGCGGCGGAGCTGGCCGGTCAGACCCTGCGCCGGTTCACCAACCGCTACGGGCAGGACCACTTCGACGCGCTCGCGACGGCGACCAACGTCTCCGTCGACCTGCGCCTCGCCGGTGACCTGGACGGCTCCCGGAAGCTCGCCGAGGTCACCCTGCTGCGCTACGAGCAGCGGCTCGGCAAGAACCACGCCTACACCCTGCTGACCAAGGCCAACCTGGCCGCCACGCTGCGGGCGCTGGGCGCGCTCGACGAGGCGCAGGAACTGGAGGACGACGCGGCGCTGCGGCTGGCGGAGACGGTCGGGCCGCGCCATGTCACGACCCTGACCGTCGCCATCGGCCAGGCCAACACGGCGTACGCGGGACTGGACTTCGAGCGGGCGCGCGAGATCGACGAGGCCAACCTGCCGCTGCTCACCGAGGTCGCGGGGGAGACGCACCCGCTGACCCTGTCCTGCACCGCCAACCTCGCGCTGGACCTGCGGGGCCTGGGCCGCGGCCGGGAGGCGGACGAACTGGAACGTAAGGCGGTCGACGGCTTCTCCGGCGGCGTGGTCCGCCCCGACCACCCCTGGCTCCAGGCGGCCCGCAAACGCCGCCGCATCGAGTGCGACATGGCCCCGATGCCGCTGTAGCCTGCCGGCGGCGTCAGTGGGGGTCTTGCGATCTCCGGCTCTTCCCGACCGGGGCCGGCTTCCGGGATCCCGGTTGGGGCCGGCCTTCGCCGTCCCGGTTGGGCCTGGCCTCGCGGGCCCGCCGCGCTCGGTGTTCGGGCTGGGGTCGTCCTGACCGGGCCTGGCGTCGCGGTCTCGGCCGCGCCCCGGCCTTCGGCCTTGGGTCGCCTCGGGCAACGCCTGGCGTCGCGGTTTCGGCCGTGCTAGGCGTTCGGCCTTGGGGTGTCTCGGCCGCGTCTGGCCTCGCGGGCCCGCCCGCGCTCGGTGTTCGGGCTTGGGCCGTCCTGACTGGGCCTGGCCTCGCCGGCCCGACCGCGCCCGGCCTTCGGCCTTGGGCCGCCCCGGGCCACGCCCGGCCATGGACCTCGCGGGCCCGGCCACGCTCGGCGTTCGGCCTTGGGCCGTCTTCGCCCTGCCCCCCGGGCACGGCCGGTCCTCGGCCTTCGGCCGTCCCGGCGGGGCGCGGTCTCCGGCCTTCGGTAGCGCGGCGGCGCGGCTGCCCTCGGCCTCCGGCCGGATGGCGGCCGGGACGGGGGCGGCTCCCGGCGCAGAGGGCTGCGGCGGGGGGCGGTTCCCGCCCGGACGGGCCGTGCGCGGCCCGCCAGCCCTGCGGCCGGGTCCCTGCGACCCGCCGAACCCTCGGTTCGCGCCCTTCCCGGTCCGCGCCGAACTCCGGCTCGCGCCGTTCGCAGTCCGCGCGCCGAACCCGGCCTCGCGCCGTTCAGTTACGTGCCGTGGTCCCGCCGCGGAGGGCGGGTGGGGCCCGACCGTCGGCTCACACCCCGGAAACCGTCGGTTCACACCCCCCAAAAAAACCGTCGGCTCACACCCCCGGAAGCGGGGTCTCCGTCGGGTTCGGGTGGGTGGGGCCTGACGTGTCGTCCGCGTGTGTCGGCGTCGGCGTGGGGTGGGACAGTCGGCCGACCAGGCGCAGCAGCGGCTGGGTGAGGAGGGTCGTGGCCAGGGCCATGAAGACCAGGACCGTGTAGAACTGTTCGCTCAGCAGGTGGGCCTGGTAGCCCGCGTTGAGGGCGATCAGCTCCGTCAGGCCCCGGGTGCTCATCAGGACGCCGACCGTGCGCGCGTCGTCCCGTTCCAGACCGCTCAGCCGCGCCGCCGCCGTACTCGGGCCGACCTTCGTCACCACCGCCAGCACCGTCACGACCGGCAGCGCGATCCAGCCGGTGGCGTTCATGGAGTTCAGCGCGACGGACTGGCCCGAGACGACGAAGAAGAACGGCAGCAGCAGCGAGCTGACGTCGTGCAGCGGCCGGACCAGATCCGGATCGAGCGTGCCGTCCTGCTCCCGCGGCAGCACCGCACCGGCGAGCAGCGCGCCGAAGATCACGTGCAGTCCCAGGTAGTGCGTCACCCACGCCGACCCCAGCGCGAACCCCAGCAGCAGCGCCATCCGCAGCGACGGCTCCATCGCCGTCCGCCACAGCAGCCGGCGCAGCAGCGGCCGAGCCACGAGCGGCATCAGCGCGATGAAGCCCACCGCGAGCAGCGCCCGCCACTGCCAGGCGAGCGCCTGGTCGCCGGCGCCGCTGTTCAGCAGCGTCCCGGCCAGTACCGTCCAGCCGATCACGTCGAGCAGCCCGGCCGCGGACACCCCGACCACCCCGGGCACCGTGCGGGCCAGGCCGTTCTCCCGCACTATGGCCGTCAGCACCGGAACGGCCGTTATCGACAGGGCGACCCCGGCGAACACCACCACGGCCGGGGAGAGCTCGCGCTCCATGCCGAGGTGCCGCAGCTGCTCCCGGAACAGCAGCGCGCAGCCCGCGCCCACCGCCATCGGCACCACGAACGCCGCCCCCGCCACGGCCACCGCCGACCGCGCCCGGTCACCGAGGATCCGCAGGTCCAGTTCGTAACCGATGGAGACCAGGAAGACGACGAGGGAGATCTGCGCGAAACCGGTCAGCGCCGGTGAGATGCCCTTCGGGAACAGCGCCTCGTGCACCCCGGGCGCCGCGCTGCCCAGCAGCGACGGGCCGAGTGCGATGCCGGCGGTCAACTGGCCGACGATGTACGGCTGTCCGAGCCGGCGGGCCAGCCAGCCGGCGGCATGCGCGGCCACCAGGATCAGCGCCGAGGCACCCACGATGTGCAGGACGAGCGCGTCAGGGCTCATGGTGTCCCCCAGTGGTCCGGTGGGCCGAGCCGGTCACCCGGCCGCCGACGGGGATCGAACCCGCTCTCGACCCCAACCTCCTTATGGTACTGGTAACTTGACGTCCCAACGGCAGTCGTACAGCGCGCTGCACCAGTGTCACGGGGGGCACATGACGGCGGTCGTCTTCATTCATGGGACAGGGGTTCGCGAACCGGCCTTCTCTGCGACGGCGGGACGCGTCGCGGCCGGACTGACCGCGCTGCGCGACGGACTACGCATCGTGCCGCACTACTGGGGCGGCACGCACGGCGCCACGCTCGCCGCGGGCGGAGCGAGCCTGCCCCCGGCCGCCGGAACGGCCCGCGGTCTCGCCGAGGCGCCCGCCGCCGGCCCGGCCCGGTGGCCCGGCGAGGCCCCGGCCGCCGCGGACTCCGACGAGGACACCGCCGCCTGGGCCGCCCTCTACACCGACCCGTACGCCGAACTCGCCGTCGCCGCCCCCGCAGCGGCGGAAGGAGCCGCCGAGCGGCCCCCCGGTTCCGTACCGCCCGCGCAGAAGCTCCAGGCCCGGCTCGCCGCGCTGGCCGCCCAGGGCGACGCGCCCGCCGCCGAGCTGGGCCCCGGCCTGGCCCGCGCCGCCACCGACCTGGCCGCCCACCCCCTGCTCGCCCCCGCCGCCGAGGCCCTGTTCCCCGACGGCCTCGCCACCGTCGCCGCCCGCAGCCTGACCGCCCGCGTCATCGCCGACGCCCTCGACGCCGACACCCCGCTCGTCCCGGTCGGCGACACCCGGGACGCCGTCACCGACCGGCTCGCCGAGGCACTGGGTGCACCACCCCGGGGCACGCAGCGCGGTGTGCGCTCCCTGCTGCTGCGCACCGCCGGGTCCGCCGCCTCCCGCGCCGTCGTGCGCCGCCGGCGCGCCCTCACCGAGGCCGCCCACCCCGCCGCCGGTGACGTACTGCGCTACCTCGCCCGCGGCGCCGCCGTCCGCGCCGGCCTGCGCTCGCTCGTCGAGGGCCTCGAACCCCCCGTCGTCCTCCTCGGCCACAGCCTGGGCGGCATCATCGCCCTGGACACGCTGATCTCCGCCCCGCTGCCGCATGTCCGGCTGCTGGTGACGGCCGGCTCCCAGGGGCCGTTCCTGTACGAGTCGGGCTCCCTGCCCACCCTGGAACACCCCGCCCCGCTGCCGCCCCACGTCCCTCACTGGCTCAATCTCTACGACCGCCGCGACCTGCTCTCCTACCTCGGCGCCGGTCTCTTCCCGGGCCGGGTCACCGACGTCGCCGTCGACAGCCGCCAGCCGTTCCCGGCCGCGCACAGCGCCTACTGGACCAACCCGGCGGTGTACCGGCACATCGTGGACCACCTGCCGTGACCGGTCCCTCCCCGCACACCCCGGAAGTCGACCCCGCGCGCGTGCACGCCCTGATCGTCGGCATCGAGTCCTACGGCGCCGGCCCCGCCTGGGACCTGCCCGGGCCGGCCCGCGACGCGGTCCGCTTCCACGCCCTGCTGCGCGCCGCTGGCGTACCCGACGACCATCTGCGCCTGCACCTCGCGCCGTTGCCGCCCTACCGTCCCGACGTCCCGCACGCGCCCGCCGACCAGGCCACGCTGCGCCGCGCCCTCGTCCAGGAACTGCCGCGGACGCAGGGCGACGTGCTGTGGGTGTGGTGGGGCGGCCACGGCGCGCTGGACCGGTCCGGGCATCTGCGGCTGTTCTGCGCGGACGCCACCACCGCCGACAAGCTCGGCATCGACCTGGACTCCGCGCTGGAGCGGTACCGCAGCGACGCCGTGCCGTCCCTGACCGGGCAGTGGTGGGTCGTCGACGCCTGCGAGACCTTCGAGGAGGACCTCGCACTGCGCGAGCCCCTGCCGCCGGACGCGCTGCCCGTGGGCCGGCGCACCCTGGTGCACCGGCAGACCGTGCTGCGGGCCGCCGGGCGAGGCCGGGTCGCAGCCAACGACCCCGTGCGCGGCACCGGACTGTTCTCCGACGTCCTGCTCGGCCTGCTGGCCGAACACGCCGGGGCGCTGCCCGCCTTGCCCGATCCGGAGGAACTGTTTCCGGCCGTCCGGGCACGCATCGCGGCCCTCAGGGAAGCGGGCCGGACCCTGCAGTATCCGGAGATCCGGCTGCAAAGCCCCGAGCGCGGCGACATCCTCACTCCGGTCCCGCCGCCCGCCGCGCCCCGTTCCCCCTCCCCGCTGCAGCGCGCGGTGGACGCCCTGCTGGCCTATCCGCTGATGGCCGACCCCGTCGAACGGCAGATGGTGGTCGGCGCGCTCGACCCTCGTGTCACCGGGACGCTGGCCCGTCACACCCGGGCCCGCACGGACGCGGTGGGCCTCCTGGGCGGGCTCGCCCGGCAGGGGGAGCAGGCCCTGTGGCAGCTGTACGACGCGGTGGTGTCCGTGGACGACGACGCCCAGCGCGCGGCGGAACTGGCGGCCGCGCTGCGGGAATTCGGCCCCCCGCCGGGCAGCCCGCGCGATGGGGGATGATCGGGTGGCGTGATCGTACGGTTTTCGACCGGGGCAGGAATGGCCATGATGGAACAGGACGCGGGGCATTGCGTGCCACCGTGCGAGAAGGGGGAGCATCTTGGACCAGCCGCCCGCTGTGCAGCACGCCACAGCCGTCCGTGATCCGGACCGCGCCGCGGGCGCTCTTGTCTGGGAGTCGGATCTGACGGACGTGGCCGCGCTGCCCTTGACCGCCGTGGACGATCTGACGCCGCTGTCCGCCGGCGCCCGCCTGCTCGATGAGGTCCTGCGCGCCCGCAGCGGTGTCAAGGGCGGCAGCGACGGCCCCGGCGGCGCCCGGGCCGAGTAGAGGGCACCGCCCGGGCGGAAGGCCGCGTCCGCCCCGAACTGCGGCTGCCCGCAGCCCCTTTCGTCCGCCGCCGGCCGGCACCGCGGGCGGTGGCGCCGTGCCCGCCCGTACCCGTGACCGGAGGTCCCGCCCATGACGAGCGAGCGCCCCGCCCCTCTGCGCATGCCCGACGCTCTCTTCGCCGAACTCGCCGCCGGCGGCGGCTCGGAGGCGGCCGTCGCCTTCCTGGAGCGGGCCGAGCGCGCCCGCCGGCTGCTGCTCCTGCGCACGCTGCTCGACCGCGCCGGGGACCTGCCCACGCCCGTGACGTCCGTCGCCGAGGCCTGGCGGGTCGTCAAGGAGGCCGCAGCGCGGGCGCCCGAGCCGGTCGACCGGTTGCTGCTCGCTCCGGCCACCGGCGGCTGGCTCGCCCATGTACTGCGGCGGCTGCACGGCACGGCGTCGGGGCCGCCGTTGTGGGCGGAGGCCGGCCACCTGGCCGCCCTCGCCGTCTCCGCGTCCCTGCTCGCCGGTACGGCCGCGGACCTCCGCGTCCCGCTCACCGACGGCCGTCTGCCGCTGCCCGGCCTCGGACTGGCCCGGCTCCCGGACCCGGCACCGGGGCTGACGGCCGGCCGTGCCGTCACCCGCGACGGCGAACTGACCCTGACCGCGGGCGGCGGGCCCGCGCTGACGATCCGCCCGGCGACCGCGGCCGTGGGCGAGCGGACCGGTGGGACACCGGGGGAGACCGGCTGGCTCCCGCTGCGCACCCTCACCCTCGACCGCCCGGCGGGCCCGGTCGCCGTCCCCCTGGACGACCTCGATCCCTACCGCGACCTCGACGACCCGCTGCCGCCCGCCCGGCTGGAGGACGCCGAGGCCCGGGCCTGGCAGCGGCTGTTCGAGGAGGCCGCCGCGGTGCTCGACGCCTCCGGCGGGCCGGGCCCCGGCCGGATGGACGCGGCCCTCATCCGCTCCCTCGTCCCCTACGGCCGTACCTCCGCGACCCCGCCCGCGCCGCCCGCCGTCCGGGTGTCCGCCTCCAGCGGCGACTCCTACGGCGGCATGGTGATCTCCCGCCCGTCCTTGGCGGTGGCCCTCGCCGAGACCTTCGTCCACGAGTTCCAGCACAGCAAGCTGGCCGCCCTGCTGCACCTCTTCCCGCTGCTCGACGACGACCGGGAGGAGCGGTACTACGCCCCCTGGCGGGCCGACCCGCGCCATCTGACCGGCCTGCTGCACGGGGCGTACGCCTTCACCGGCGTCGCCGGCTTCTGGCGGGACCGGCTGGCCGGCGCCCGCGGCGACCGGGCGGCCGACACCGCCGGCTACCACTTCGCCCTGCGCCGCCTGCAGAGCCGGCTCGTGGTGCGCACCCTGCTGACAAGCGGCCGCCTCACCGTCCAGGGCCGTGCCCTGGTCGCGGGCCTCGCGGCCACGCTGGACGGCTGGCTGCGCGAACCGGTTCCCCCGGCCGCCCTCGTCCGGGCCCGTACGGCGGCCCTGCTGCACCGCACGGAGTGGCGCCTGCGCAACGTGGCGGCACCGGCCTCGCGCACGACGCCGCACCCCTTGCGCTTCCGCTCGGACCGCACCTTCTGGCCCGACCTGCGCACCCACGCCTTCGCCACCGCGCCCACGGCGCCGCGCACCCCCGACGAACACCTGGCCGCCGGTGACCCGGCCACCGCGCTGACCGGCTACACCGAACTGCTGACGGCCCGCCCGACGGAACCCCACACCCTGGCCGGCTGGATCGTCGCCCGGGCCGGCGCCCACCCGGGCCGCACCACCCGCCGCCTGCTCACCCACCCGGAACGACTCCAGCCCCAGCCCACCGCGTGAGCGCCGCCCTGGTCGAAAGCCCCCCTCTCCCGGCGCGGGAGCGGCGTTCTCCTCGAGCCGGGGAGAAGAGAAACGTGCGAGTGACGGGTCAAGACGGGAACCGGTGGTCAGGATGGAGGCATGGGATTCCACGTCGACTCCGAGGCCGGGCGGCTGCGCCGCGTGATCCTGCACCGGCCGGACCTCGAGCTCAAAAGGCTCACGCCCAGCAACAAGACGACCCTCCTCTTCGACGACGTGCTCTGGGTGCGCCGGGCGCGCGCCGAGCACGACGGGTTCGCCGACGTCCTGCGTGACCGCGGCGTCACCGTGCACCTCTTCGGCGACCTGCTGACCGAGACGCTGGAGATCCCAGCCGCCCGGTCGCTCGTCCTGCACCGCGTCTTCGACGAGAAGGAGTACGGCCCGCTCGCCACCGACCACCTGCGTGCCGCCTTCGAGACCCTTCCCGCGCGCGAGCTGGCCGAGGCGCTGGTCGGCGGGATGACCAAGCGCGAGTTCCTGCAGGAGCACGCCGAGCCGGTCTCCGTCCGCTTCCATGTCATGGAGCTGGACGACTTCCTGCTGGCCCCGCTGCCCAACCACCTCTTCACCCGCGACACCTCCGCCTGGATCTACGACGGTGTCTCCGTCAACGCCATGCGGTGGCCGGCCAGGCAGCGCGAGACCGTGCACTTCGAAGCGATCTACCGGCACCACCCCCTCTTCCGCGAGGAACCGTTCCGCCTGTGGTCCGAGGGTCAGGCCGACTACCCCTCCACCATCGAGGGCGGTGACGTGCTCGTCATCGGCAACGGCGCGGTGCTGATCGGGATGAGCGAGCGCACCACACCGCAGGCCGTGGAGATGCTCGCGCACAAGCTGTTCGCGGCCGGCTCGGCCCGTACGATCGTGGCGCTGGACATGCCCAAGCGGCGCGCGTTCATGCACCTCGACACCGTGATGACCATGGTCGACGGCGACACGTTCACCCAGTACGCGGGCCTCGGCATGCTGCGCTCGTACACCATCGAGCCCGGCGCCGGCGAGAAGGAGCTGAAGGTCACCGACCATCCGCCGGAGCACATGCACCGGGCGATCGCCGCCGCGCTCGGGCTGAGCGAGATCCGTGTGCTGACCGCGACCCAGGACGTGCACGCCGCCGAACGCGAGCAGTGGGACGACGGCTGCAACGTGCTCGCCGTCGAGCCGGGCGTCGTCGTCGCCTACGAACGCAACTCCACCACCAACACCCATCTGCGCAAGCAGGGCATCGAGGTGATCGAGATCCCGGGCAGCGAGCTGGGCCGGGGGAGGGGAGGTCCGCGGTGCATGAGCTGTCCGGTGGAACGGGACGCCGTCTAGCCGGCTGCGGCTGCAGATAGGGCCGTCTGTATATAAATGTTGTGCATCGTATAGACTTCCAATAGTCAGCCGTCCCCCGTCCCTCTGGAGCGCCCCCATGGCGACAGTCCCGACCGCCCTCGCCGGCCGCCACTTCCTCAAGGAGCTGGACTTCACCCCCGAGGAGTTCCGCGGTCTGGTTGAGCTGGCCGCCGAGCTGAAGGCCGCCAAGAAGGCCGGGACCGAGACGCAGCACCTGCGCGGCAAGAACATCGCGCTGATCTTCGAGAAGACCTCCACCCGCACCCGCTGCGCGTTCGAGGTCGCGGCCGCCGACCAGGGAGCCCACACCACCTACCTGGACCCGTCGGGCTCCCAGATCGGCCACAAGGAGTCCGTGCGGGACACCGCGCGGGTGCTGGGCCGGATGTTCGACGGCATCGAGTACCGCGGCGACAGCCAGGAGAAGGTCGAGGAGCTGGCCGCCTGCGCCGGTGTGCCCGTGTTCAACGGGCTCACCGACGACTGGCACCCCACCCAGATGCTCGCCGACGTGCTCACCATGACCGAGCACAGCGGCAAGCCGCTCAGCCGGATCGCCTTCGCCTACCTGGGCGACGCCCGTTTCAACATGGGCAACTCCTACCTGGTCACCGGCGCCCTGCTCGGCATGGATGTGCGCATCGTCGCCCCGAAGCCCTACTGGCCCGCCCAGGAGATCGTCGACCGGGCGCTCGAGCTGGCCGAGTCGACCGGCGCCCGCGTCACCCTCACCGAGGCGCTCGAGGAGGGCGTGCGCGGCGCCGACTTCGTCGCCACCGACGTCTGGGTGTCCATGGGTGAGCCCAAGGAGGTCTGGGACGAGCGCATCGCCGCCCTCGCCCCGTACGCCGTCACGATGGACGTGCTGCGCGCCACCGGCAACGCGGACGTGAAGTTCCTGCACTGCCTGCCCGCCTTCCACGACCTCGGCACCAAGGTCGGGCGCGAGATCTTCGAGACCCACGGCCTGGACTCGCTGGAGGTCACCGACGAGGTCTTCGAGTCGGCGCACTCCGTCGTCTTCGACGAGGCCGAGAACCGGCTGCACACCATCAAGGCCGTCCTCGTCGCCACCCTGGCCTGATCCCCGCATCCGAACCCGGCCTGACCACCAGGCCTTATGCTGTCCGGCGGCCCGGAGCCACCCCTTCCGCGGCCGTCGCGCGCCCCCACCCGGGCGCATCCGTCCCCAGAAACGAGCACCACCCGCATGCCCCGCATCAAGTCCCCCGCGCTCCTGGTCGCCGAATCCGGCGCCGACCGGGACGGCCACGGCCTGAAGCGCACGATGGGTCTGTCCCAGCTCATCTGCTTCGGCGTCGGCGCGATCGTCGGCACCGGCATCTTCGTCGGCCTCTCCGACTCCGTCGCCCAGGCCGGGCCCGCCGTCGTCGTCTCCTTCCTGCTCGCGGCGATCACCTGCGTCTTCACCGCCTTCTCCTTCGCCGAACTGGGCGGCGCGATCCCGGTCTCCGGATCGTCGTACTCCTTCGCCTACGCCGGCCTCGGCGAGACCACCGCCTTCCTGGTCGGCTGGTGCCTGCTCCTCGAATACGGCGTGTCCATCTCCGCCGTCGCCGTCGGCTGGAGCCAGTACGTCAACGAACTGCTGAACAGCCTCACCGGATGGCAGCTGCCCGCCGCCCTGTCCTCCGGTCCCGGCGACGGCGGGATCGTGAACCTCCCCGCCGTGATCGTCATCGCCCTGGCCTGCGTGCTGCTGGTGCGCGGGGTGCGCGAGAGCGCCCGCGCGACCGCCGCGATGGCCGCGGTCAAGCTCGCCATCCTGCTCGCGTTCTGCGCCATCGGCTTCTACGCGTTCAAGGACGGCAACCTCACCCCGTTCGCACCGGCCGGGCTCGGCGGCATCGGCGCGGGCACCACGGCCGCGTTCTTCTCCTACATCGGCTTCGACGCGATCACCACGGCCGGTGAGGAGGCCAAGAACCCGCGCCGGGACATCCCCGTGGCCATCCTGGTCTGCATGGGCGTGGTGACCCTGCTGTACTGCGCGGTCGCCCTCGCCGCCACCGGCGCCGTCGGCGGCAAGGAGGTCGCCGGCCGCCCCGCCGCGCTGTCCTACGTCGTCAACCAGGTCACCGGCTCCACGGTCGGCGGCGGCATCATCGCCTTCGGCGCGGTCGTCGCCATCGCCTCGGTGACGCTCGCGGTCATGTACGGCCAGAGCCGCATCCTGATGTCGATGTCCCGGGACGGCCTGGTCCCGCGCGTCTTCGAGAAGGTCTCCCCGCGCACCTCCACCCCCGTCGCGGGCACCATGATCATCGCCATCGTCTTCGCCGTCCCGGCGGCCTTCGCCTCGCTGGACGCGGTGGTGGATCTGTGCACCATCGGCACGCTCGCGATCATGGCCGTCGTCAACATCGCCGTCATCGCCCTGCGCCGCCGCGAGCCGGGCCTCGCCCGCACCTTCCGGGTCCCGCTCTACCCGGTGCTGCCGCTGCTCGGCGTCGGCTTCTGCCTGTACCTGATGTACGAGACGGGCTGGAGCGCCTGGCTCCAGTTCGCCGCCTTCCTGGCCGTCGGCCTGGGCGTGTACGCCGCCTACGGGCGCCGCAACTCGCGGCTCGCGCGGCACCGGGCCGCCGAGGTCACACCGGACGCCGCTGAGCGGGAACGGCTGGGAGTCTGAACCACACCGCCTTGCCGGACTCGGTGGGGCGGTGCCCGCACGACGAGCTGAGCGCGCGGATCAGCAGCAGCCCGCGCCCGCCCTCCTGCCACGGATCCGGCATGGCGAAGGTGGGCCGGGTGAGATCGCCCGGCGGCGCCGGGTCCGGGTCGTGCACCTCGACCTGGCAGCCGGACGGCAGCAGCTCCACGACCAGCTCAATCGGCGAGCCCCCGGCGGTGTGCTCGACGGCGTTCGCGACCAGCTCCGCCGTCAGCAGTTCCGCGGTGTCGCTGTCCGCCCCGTGCTCCAGCTCGGCCAGGGCCGTGCGCACCAGGGCGCGCGCCACGGGCACGGCCGCGGCGGTGTGCGGCAGCGCGATCCGCCAGGAGGCGGACGAGGTGGGGGGTTCGTACACAGCGAGTCCGTTCATCAGCAGGCTGTCCTGCTTTCAACGTATGAAGGATACGGCGCCGCCCGTCCGGTTCCCCGGCCGGGCGCCGTCCGGAACCAGCGGCCCCGGCACCGGGCGACCTACCCGTCACCGCGCCCCGCCGAGCCCCACGGGTCTCCCTGTTACCGGGTCATCGAGGAGCCGTGACGTTCTTCGGCCAATGTGCCGGCCGTCGTATTGCGCCCTCGTGACGACAGTCACGGATCGGTGATAGCTTCGTGAGGTAGCCCTCAGTGAGGAGGCCGCCCGCATGAGTCCCTTCACCGGCTCCGCCGCCCGCACCCCCGCCTGGGAACACCTGCGGGTGGAGCTCGCCGACGGGGTCGCCACCGTCACCCTGGCCCGCCCCGACAAGCTCAACGCCCTCACCTTCGGCGCATACGCCGACCTGCGCGACCTGCTGGCCGAACTGTCCCGCGAGCGGTCCGTGCGGGCCCTGGTGCTGGCCGGCGAGGGCCGCGGCTTCTGCTCCGGCGGCGACGTCGACGAGATCATCGGCGCCACGCTGTCCATGGACACGGCCCAGCTGCTGGACTTCAACCGGATGACCGGCCAGGTCGTACGGGCGATCCGCGAGTGCCCGTTCCCGGTGATCGCCGCGGTGCACGGCGTGGCCGCCGGCGCCGGAGCGGTGCTGGCCCTGGCGGCGGACTTCCGGGTGGCCGACCCGTCGGCCCGGTTCGCCTTCCTCTTCACCCGCGTCGGTCTGTCAGGCGGCGACATGGGCGCGGCCTACCTGCTGCCCCGGGTCGTCGGCCTGGGCCACGCGACCCGCCTGCTCATGCTCGGCGAACCGGTCCGCGCCCTGGAGGCCGAGCGCATCGGCCTGATCAGCGAACTGACGGAGGACGGCCGAGCCGACGAGGCAGCCCGGACCCTCGCCCGCCGCCTGGCCGACGGCCCGGCCCTGGCGTACGCCCAGACGAAGGCCCTGCTGACAGCCGAGCTGGACATGCCACTGGCGGCCTCGATCGAGCTGGACGCCTCGACCCAGGCCCTGTTGATGAACGGCGAGGACTACGCGGAATTCCACGCGGCGTTCACGGAGAAGCGGCCTCCCAAATGGAGGGGGCGGTGAGGATGCCCACCCAAGGGGCGCGGGGCAGTGCCGATATGCGGCTCCGCCGCGGGGCGCGACCAGCCACAACGAACCCGCAGCCGCCCGCGAACAACAACCACCCCCAACGCATCGCGATCACCGGCGGAGGCCCAGGCGGCCTCTACGCGGCCGCGTTGCTGAAACGCAGGGACCCCACCCGCGACATCACCGTGTGGGAACGCAACGCCCCGCAGGACACCTTCGGCTTCGGCGTCGTCCTCTCCGACGAAACCCTCGGCGGCATCGAACACGCCGACCCCGTCGTCTACGCGGCTCTGCAGAAGGACTTCACCCGCTGGGACGACATCGACATCGTCCACCGGGGCGTGAAGCACACCTCCGGCGGCCACGGATTCGCCGCCCTCGGCCGCAAACGCCTCCTGCAGATCCTGCACGACCGCTGCCGGGACCTCGGCGTCGCACTGCGCTTCCGTGAACATGCTCCGCAGGCGGACACCCTGGCGGCGACGTACGACCTGGTCATCGCAGCCGACGGAGTCCACAGCACCACCCGGGCGACCTACGCCGACACCTTCCGCCCCAGCGTCACCTCGCACCGCTGCCGTTACATCTGGCTCGCCGCCGACTTCGCCTTCGACGCCTTCCGCTTCGAGATCGCCGAGACCGAGCACGGCGTGATGCAGCTGCACGGTTATCCCTACGCGGCCGACGCCTCGACGGTGATCGTCGAGATGCGCGAGGAGGTCTGGCGGGCCGCCGGGTTCGACGAGCTGACCGAGAGCGAGTCGATCGCCCGCTGCGCCAAGATCTTCGCGGACGCACTCGGAGGCCGGCCGCTGCGCTCGAACAACTCCGCGTGGACCACCTTCCGCACGGTCGTCAACGACCGCTGGTCGCACGGCAACGTGGTCCTGCTCGGCGACGCCGCCCACACCGCCCACTTCTCCATCGGCTCCGGCACCAAGCTCGCCGTCGAGGACGCGCTCGCGCTGGCCGCCTGCCTGGAGGAACAGCCCTCCCTCGACCGGGCCCTCGCGGCCTACGAGGAGGAGCGCAAACCGGTCGTCGCCTCCACGCAACGCGCCGCCCGCGCCAGCCTGGAGTGGTTCGAGAACCTCGCGCTGTACCTCGACCAGCCGCCCCTGCAGTTCGCGTTCAACCTGCTGACCCGCTCACGCCGCGTCACCCACGACAACCTCCGCCTGCGCGACGCCCGCTTCACCGCGTCCGTGGAGCAAGAGTTCGGCTGCCCGCCCGGCACGCCGCCCATGTTCACGCCGTTCCGGCTGCGCGGCCTGACCCTGCGCAACCGGGTCGTCGTCTCCCCGATGGACATGTACTCGGCCGTCGACGGAGTCCCCGGCGACTTCCACCTCGTCCACCTCGGCGCCCGGGCGCTCGGCGGCGCCGGCCTGGTGATGACCGAGATGGTCTGCGTCAGCCCCGAGGGCCGGATCACCCCCGGCTGCGCGGGCCTGTACGACGGCAGGCAGGCGGCGGCCTGGAAACGGATCGTGTCCTTCGTGCACGCGCAGTCGCCCGGTACGGCGATCGGTGTGCAGCTCGGTCACAGCGGGCGCAAGGGTTCGACGAAGCTCATGTGGGAGGGCATGGACGAGCCGCTGACGGACGGCAACTGGCCGGTGCTGGCCCCCTCCCCGCTGCCGTACAAGCCGGGCAGCCAGGTGCCGCGCGAGCTGTCGCGCGCGCAACTGACCGACATCCGGCAGCAGTTCACCGGTGCCGCCGTGCGTGCCGCCCGGGCCGGTTTCGACCTGCTCGAACTGCACTGCGCGCACGGCTATCTGCTCTCCGGCTTCCTGTCCCCGCTGACCAACCGCCGCACGGACGCCTACGGGGGCAGCCTCGACAAGCGGCTGCGGTTCCCGCTGGAGGTCTTCGACACCGTCCGCGAGGTGTGGCCGGCCGAACGGCCCCTGACCGTACGGATCTCCGCCACGGACTGGGCCGACGGCGGCACCACCGCCGAGGACGCCGTGGAGATCGCCCGGGCCTTCACCGCGCACGGCGCCGACGCGATCGACGTGTCCACCGGGCAGGTCGTCGCCGAGGAACGGCCGGAGTTCGGGCGGTCGTACCAGACGCCGTACGCGGACCGGATCCGGCAGGAGGTGGGCGTCCCGGTGATCGCGGTCGGCGCCATCTCCTCCTGGGACGACGTCAACTCCCTGATTCTCGCCGGGCGCACCGACCTGTGCGCGCTGGCCCGCCCGCACCTGTACGACCCGCACTGGACCCTGCACGCGGCAGCCGAGCAGGGCTACACCGGCCCGGGCGCCGTCTGGCCCACACCGTACCGCGCGGGCAGCCGCCGCCCGCAGACGGGCCGTACGGACGCGCCGAAGCCCCGCCTCGCGCTGGGTGGGGGCCGCTGAACCGGCCCGCGCCGGGCGGCCGCCGAGTCAGGCCGCAGGCCGGCCGGGAGTCACGCCCGCGAACTCGCCGCCCGCGTCGCGCAGACGCTCGTGCAGGGCGCGGAACACCGCCGCCGAGCGCGCCCCCGGCCAGTTCGCGGGCAGCAGCCGCGCGGGCAGGCCGGGGTCGGCGTAGGGCAGGTGGCGCCAGGTGTCGAGGGCGAGGAGGTAGTCGCGGTAGGCCGCCTCCGGCGGGGTGCCGGCGCGCTGCTGCCAGGCGTGCAGCACGCGTTCGTGGCGGTCGAGGAACGCCTCGTGCTCCTTGGCGATGGCCGCCAGATCCCACCAGCGGGCCACCGCCTGAGCGGTCGGCGTGTAGCCGAGGTGCTCGCCGCGGAAGAAGTCGACGTAGCCGTCCAGGCGCAGCCGCTGAAGGGTGTGCCGGGTCTCCTCGTACAGCCGGGCCGGGGCGATCCACACGCCGGGTGCCGCCGTGCCGAAGCCGAGGCCGGCCAGCCGGGAGCGCAGCACGTGCCGCTTCTGCCGCTCCGACTCCGGCACCGAGAACACCGCCAGCACCCAGCCCTCGTCCTCCGGCGGAGCGGTGGCGTAGATACGGCGGTCGCCGTCCTCCAGCAGCTGCCGTGCCTCGGGGGAGAGTGCGTAACCGGCCGCGCCGTGGTCCGTGCGGGCGGGCAGCAGCAGCCCGCGCCGTTTGAGCCGGGACACCGAGGAGCGCACCGAGGGCGCGTCGACGCCGACCGCGGCCAGCAGCCGGATCAGTTCGGCCACGGGCACCGGGCCCGGGGCGAAGCGGCCGTAGGCGCCGTAGAGCGTGACGATCAGGGACCGGGGAGCGTGCTGGTCGGACACGTTGATCATTTTAGGTCGTCGGAATCGCTGCTGGTCACGTTCGCTTGCACCTCATTCGTCCGCCCGCAGCCGGAACCGCTGCAGCTTGCCGGTCGCCGTGCGCGGCAGCGCGTCGAGGAACACGATCTCGCGCGGGCACTTGTACGGCGCCAGCTCGGACTTGACGTGCGAGCGCAGCGCCTCGGCGTCCTGGACCGCGCCCTCCTTCAGGACGACGTGGGCCACGACCACCTGTCCGCGGTCCTCGTCCGGCCGGCCCACGACCGCCGCCTCGACCACGTCGGGGTGGCGCAGCAGGGCGTCCTCGACCTCGGGCCCGGCGATGTTGTACCCGGCCGAGATGATCATGTCGTCGGCGCGGGCGACATAGCGGAAGTAGCCGTCGTCGTCGCGGACATAGGTGTCACCGGTGATGTTCCAGCCGCCGCGGACGTACTCGCGCTGACGCGGGTCGGCGAGGTAGCGGCAGCCGATCGGGCCGCGCACGGCGAGCAGTCCGGGCTCGCCGGCGGGCAGTTCACGGCCGTCGGCGTCCTGCACCCGCGCCTGCCATCCGGGTACCGGGACGCCGGTGGTGCCCGGCCGGGCGTCGTCGTCGGCGGCGGAGATGAAGATGTGCAGCAGCTCGGTGGCACCGATGCCGTTGATGATCCTCAGCCCGGTCTTCTCGCGCCAGGCGTGCCAGGTCGCGGCCGGCAGGTTCTCGCCGGCCGACACACAGCGGCGCAGCGACGAGACGTCGTGGCCGTCGAGTTCGGCGAGCATCGCCCGGTACGCGGTCGGCGCGGTGAACAGGACCGAGACGCGGTGCTCGGCGATCGCGGGCAACAGCTGCGCCGGGTGCGCCTGTTCGAGCAGCAGCGCGCCGGCGCCCGCGCGCAGCGGGAAGACGACCAGACCGCCGAGGCCGAAGGTGAAGCCGAGCGGGGGAGAGCCGGTGAACACGTCGTCGGCGGTGGGTTTCAGGACGTGCCGGGAGAAGGTGTCGGCGATGGCGAGCACGTCACGGTGGACGTGCATGCACCCCTTCGGGCGGCCCGTGGTGCCGGAGGTGAAGGCGATCAGCGCCACGTCGTCGGCCGCGGTGTCCACGGCCACGTACGGCTCCTCGGGCGCGGGGCGGCGCAGCAGGTCGTCGGGGGAGTCGCCGCCGTAGGTGGTGATGGCGAGTCCGGGTATCTCGGCCTTGGCCAGGTCGTCGACGGCGCGGATGTCGCACAGCGCGTGCCGGACCTGGGCGATCTCACACATCGTGGCCAGCTCGTGCGGGCGCTGCTGGGCCAGCACGGTGACGGCGATCGCGCCCGCCTTCAGCACCGCCAGCCAGCACGCGGCCAGCCACGGGGTGGTGGGTCCGCGCAGCAGCACCCGGTTGCCGGGGACGACACCGAGGTCACGGGAGAGCAGGTGCGCGAGCCGGTCGACGCGGGCGCGCAGGTCGCCGTAGGTCCACAAATCCCCGGTGGGGGTGCGGAAGGCGGGGCGGCCGTCCGGGGGGCCGGTCAGCAGGACGTCCGCGCAGTTCAGCCGTTCGGGGTAGCGCAGCTCCGGGAGGTCGAAGCGGAGCTCGGGCCATTGCTCGCGCGGCGGGAGGTGGTCGCGCGCGAAGGTGTCGAGGTGCGCCGAGGTGTTCATGGCGGTTCGCCCCCTTGCCGGGTCGGCCGTGGTGGTGGGCTCGCTTACCGGGCTCGCTTGTCGGGAGCGTATCGCCTTGGTGACGACAGTCAACGGTACGCGATATCGTCGATGCGAGCCCGTGGGAGAGAGGACCGGCAATGCCCGCATTCTCGCTCGAACCGGAACAGACCGCCTGGTGTGCCGAGCTGCGCGCCCTGGCCGCACAGCGGCTCCGCCCGCTCGCCGAGAAGGGCGAGCCCGGCCACGTCAACCGTGCCCTCGTCGCGGAACTGGGCCGGCTGGGCCTGCTGCGCCGCGTGTTCACCTCCGGCGCGCTCGATCTGTGCCTGATGCGGGAGTCCCTGGCGTACGCCTGCACCGAGGCGGAGACCGCCCTCGCCCTGCAGGGCCTGGGCGCCCACCCCGTGCACGCCCACGGCACCGAGGCCCAGCGCACCCGCTGGCTCCCGGCGGTCACCGACGGCACGGCGATCGCGGCCTTCGCCCTGAGCGAGCCGGGAGCGGGCTCGGACGCGGGGGCGCTGGGGCTGGCGGCGGAAGGGGAGGAGGATCGGCGGGGGTCCGGGGGCGACGACGCCGCGCTCGCCGAACCCGACGGGCACGGTCGCTGGCGGCTCACCGGGGACAAGTGCTGGATCTCCAACGCTCCCGAGGCCGACTTCTACACCGTCTTCGCCCGGACGACCCCCGGGGCCGGCGCCCGCGGCGTCACCGCCTTCCTCGTCCCGGCCGACCGCCCGGGACTGACCGGCAGCCCCCTGGAGATGCTCTCCCCGCATCCGATCGGGGCCCTGCGTTTCGACGCCGTCCCCGTGACCGGTGACGACGTCCTCGGCGAGGTCGACCGCGGCTTCGCCGTCGCCATGGGCACCCTCAACCTCTTCCGCCCCAGCGTCGGAGCCTTCGCCGTCGGCATGGCCCGGGCCGCTCTGGACGCCACCGTCGCCCACACCGCCCGTCGCGGCGCCTTCGGCGGCACGCTGAGCGACCTGCAGGCCGTCTCCCACCAGGTGGCCGAGATGGCGCTGCGCACCGAGGCCGCCCGCCTGCTGGTGTACGCGGCGGCATCGGCGTACGACGAGAGCGCCCCCGATGTGCCGGGGCGCGCGGCGATGGCGAAGCTGCTGGCCACCGAGACCGCGCAGTTCGTCGTCGACACGGCCGTCCAGCTGCACGGCGCCCGCGCGCTGCAGCGCGGGCACCTGCTGGAGCACCTCTACCGCGAGGTCCGCGCCCCGCGCATCTACGAGGGTGCCAGCGAGGTGCAGCGCTCCATCATCGCCAAGGAGTTGTACGCCCGTCAGGAGGCCACCGAGTGACCACCGAGCGCATCAACCCGCCCGGGATGTCCCCGCCCGCCGGCTTCTCCCACGCCGTCGTCGCCGGCGGCTCGCGCGTGGTCTTCCTCGCCGGGCAGACCGCGCTGGACGCCGAGGGCAAGGTCACCGGCACGACGCTGCCCGAGCAGTTCGCGCGGGCGCTGGCCAATCTGCTGACCGCGCTGCACGCGGCGGGCGGCACCCCCGCCGACCTCGCCCGGGTCACCGTGTACGCCACGGACGTCGCCGCCTATCGCGCACATGCCGCCGAACTCGGCCGCATCTGGCGGGAGTCGGCTGGCCGCGACTACCCGGCGATGGCGGTCGTCCAGGTCGTACGCCTGTGGGACGAGGAAGCGTTGGTCGAACTGGACGGTTTCGCCGTCCTGCCGTGAGGCGGGCGCTTGGGCGCTTGGCGGGCCGCTGTTGGTCTGTGCGGGTGCGGGTGCCTGCGGCGCCTGGGCCGGTTTTTGTCTGCGGGTTTCTTTGTGGCTGGTCGCGCAGTTCCCCGCGCCCCTTTTTGTGCCTGCGGCGGCCCGGTGGGG